>JAEYWT010000405.1 GCA_023428865.1 Bacteroidota bacterium
TTTCTATTGGCCACAGTGGTCATGATCACGGTGCCCATCGTGCTGCGCTATCCTGCCATGGATGCGGTGGGTACATCGTTCATGCTGGATCTTCTGGTGCGGAAGATCGTGGTGCTGCGCTTCGATACCATCGGATACGGCGTGCTCATGGCTTGGCTGGTGTTCCATGTACCGCAGGTGTTCTCGCAGCGCCGCGTGGAACTTTTCGGAATGGGGGCGCTGCTGCTCGTTACTGCGATCCTGCTGCGTACCGATGATGGGCTGCTCTACAAAGGCACGCTCTTCCTAGTGCTTTCTGGCTGGTCCATGGCCATGATGTTGCCCTTCATGGCGGGTTGGCACAAGGTGGGGCGTTGGGCTGTCGTGGTCAGTTTCATGAGCCGTATCTCCTACGCGCTCTATCTCGTCCACATGCCTGTGCGTTCCGTATACCTCAACCTGATGCCGGGCTTGTCCGTGGAAGTGAGCCTGCTGCTCTATGTCGGGTATTGGGCCGTCAGCATTGCTCTCGCAGCCGTGGTCTATCACTACTGGGAGAAACCCTTCATGGCGATGCGCGACGGATTGTCCGCACGTATCCTCCGGCAAGATGTCGCTCCTTAGTTCTGTTTGCCTTTGAACAGGCGATCGAAGATGTTCCGTCGCTCCGGACTTGCACTGTCGGCTGTGGAACGCTTGTTCGGGTTGAACACATCATTGATCAGCCGTTCGATGAAGTCGGCTTCGCGTTGTGACCGGCATTCCAGATCCGGCACATGTTCTGCCGGCCACACGAACGGTCGGATGTAGCGTTGGCGCAGCTCGGGTGCCTGCTCCACCTGTTTCAGCACCTTGCCTACGATCGGCAATGCCAGGTGACCACCGGTGCCCTGCGGACTGTTGAAGTGTATAGCGTTGCTGAAGGCCCCCACCCAAGTGCCGATCACCAGGCCAGGCGTATAGGCTACGAACCAAGCATCACCATAGTCTTGTGAGGTTCCTGTTTTTCCTGCGATCGCACTGGTGATGCCGTACTTGGAACGTAGCGGCCCACCCGTGCCTTGGTCGATGGCGCGTTGCAACATCGCCGTGATGTCCGCAGCCGTGTTCTCCGAAATGGCTTGTTCTCCCTTTGGCTTCTTGGCTTTGTACAGTTCCTTGCCTTGTGCGTCGGTGATGCTGGCGATGTATTGCGGCTTTACGATCCGGCCTTGCATGGCGAAGGCACCGAAAGCGGGTACGATCTCCTTCAACGAGATATCGGTCGCCCCCAGGGACATGGCTGGCTTGTCCGCATCCTTCGTTGGCAGGCGCAGTGCATGCATGGTCTTACGTACGGTGTCAACGCCCGCGCGGAAATAGAGATCCACCGTGGGCCGGTTCATGCTCTTCGCCAGTGCGTACCACATCGCCACCTGGCCACCGGTGGTGTCCTTGTCGAAATTGTCCGGCGCCCAGCCATCGAATTCGGTGTACGTTTTCTTGTCGTTGTCGAGATATGTGCAAGGGTGTAGCCCGCGTTCCAGTGCCGCAGCGTAAACGACCGGCTTGATGGTACTGGCGATCGGCCTGCGTGCGGTCACCAGGTCATAAGGCAGGTAACGATGGTCGTTTCCACCCACCCAGGCACGTACCGCACCGCTGTTGGGTTCCATCATCAGTACGGCGCCATTCAAGAGTTTGTGGTAATGCCACAAGCTGTCGCGATAGGAGAGGGTGTCCAGGCGTCGGGCTGCGTGATCATAGATCTCGCTAACGACGCGTTCGTTGCTCTTCCAACGTTTGCCTCCCCGGCGTCCCGTTTCCTTTTCCCAGCGCGCACGGGCCTTCGCGGCTTTCAATTCCGCATCCAGCTTGGGTTGCATGGTGGCTAGGTGCTGATGTACAGCCACATGTGCCATGCGTTGTAGATCTGCGTCCAAGGTGGTGGTGATCCGCAAGCCATCCTTTTCCAGGTCGTAGGCTTTTCCTGAACGCTGCGCCAGTTCGGCCAGGATGGTGGTGGCCTCTTGCTTCACATGCTTCACGAAATAGCCGTAGAGGTCCAGTGCGGTCCCTCCAGTGTAATTCAATTCCAACGGCAATGCCTGCAGGCTGTCCACTTGGCGTTCGGTCAGGTCGCCCTGGCGCTGCATCTGTTCGAAGACCTGGTCGCGACGGCCTTTGGAGGCTTCTGGATGCAGCCGAGGATTGTATTTCGTGTTCGCCTTCAACATGCCCACGAGCACTGCACTTTCCTGGATGTTCAACCGTTTCGCCGGCTTGCCGAAGTAGCGTTGGGCAGCGGCCTCTATGCCGAAGGTGTTCTCGCCGAAGGGCACCGAGTTGAAGTAGAGCAGCAAGACATCCTCCTTCTTCAGCACTCGCTCCAAGCGCTGCGCCACCAAGGCCTCTTTCATCTTGTTCACTGGAACCGTGAGCAGGCCGTGACGTTCGCGCCCATAGAGGTTCTTGATGATCTGTTGCGAGATGGTGCTGCCACCGCCTCCACTTTTGTCGCGCCCTAGTAACGTGCGAAAGAATACCCTGATGTAGCTGCGCCCATCCACGCCTTGGTGGGTGAAGAAGCGTGCGTCTTCCGTGGCCACAAGTGCTTTCACCAAGTGTTTGGGCAGATCGGCGTAACGAACATTGGTGCGATCCTCCGCGAAGAGCTTGCCGATCAGTTCGCCATCACGGTCCAATACGAGCGTAGCCTGTTCATGCTGGATCGACGTGAGTTCTTCTTCCGAAGGCAAAGCGCCGAACATGCCACTGCGCACCGCCTGCATCAACCCGAAGAAGGCGAAGAGTAGGAAGCCCAGCCCGAAGAGGATGATCTTCAGCCAGGGCAGGCCACCCTTGTTGGCGGTCTTCTTCTTCGCCGGTCTACGTTTCGCCGCCATCTGTAGCTCTAACGCGATCCTTCACCCGATCCGTTCAACACCGCTTTCACTCTTCTTCGTAGCTGTCCTTGAACAAGAGGTCGCTCTCGTACGGATAACGCGCCGTGTGGATCGCCTTCACCCGTTCGTACATCAACTTTCGCAGGCCATCGATGTTGATGCGGTGGGCTGCACTGATGAAGATGACATCGTCCCCGCTCATCCGTGCCATCCAGGTCGCCTTCAACTCTTCCAAGGAGTATTGATCCACACGTTTCGGAGCAAGATCATCAGGGTCGTGGTCCGCAGGCTGGTACGCATCGATCTTGTTGAACACCACGATCACGGGTTTGTCCCCGGCACCGATCTCGTTCAGCGTCTGCCGAACGGTCTCGTATTGCTCTTCGAAGTTGTGGTGACTGATATCCACTACGTGCAGCAGAAGGTCCGCTTCACGCGTTTCGTCCAAGGTGCTTTTGAAGCTTTCGATGAGCTGTGTAGGCAGTTTGCGGATGAAGCCCACCGTATCGCTCATCAAGAAGGGTAGGTTGCCCAGCACGATCTTGCGCACCGTGGTGTCCAGCGTGGCGAAGAGCTTGTTCTCGGCGAACACCTCGGTCTTGCTCATTAAGGTCATCAAGGTGCTCTTACCCACGTTGGTATAGCCCACCACGGCCACGCGTACCAGCTTGCCGCGGTTGCCCCGTTGCGTGGCCATCTGCCGGTCGATCTGCTTCAATTGGGCCTTCAGCAAGGCGATGCGGTCGCGGATCAAACGACGGTCGGTCTCGATCTCCTTTTCACCCGCACCACCGCGTGTGCCCGTGCCACCACGCTGCCGCTCCAAGTGTGTCCACAATTTCGTCAGGCGCGGCAACATGTATTCGTACTGCGCCAGTTCCACCTGTGTTTTCGCGTGAGCGGTGCGTGCCCGCTGGGCGAAGATGTCCAGGATCAGACGCGGGCGGTCCAATACCGGCGTGCCCAGCTCCTTTTCCAGGTTGCGCTGTTGTGCGGCGGTGAGCTCGTCGTCGAAGATCACCGAGTCTGCGCCGTTCTCCTTCATCCACGCCTTCACTTCGGCCAGCTTGCCACTGCCGATGTAGGTGCGGCCTTCGGGTTTGTGAAGCTTCTGGGTGAACCGCTTCAACGTGGTGATATCCGCCGTGGTGGCCAGGAACTCGAGCTCGTCGAGGTATTCCGCCACCTGAGTCGCATCCTGCTGATCGGTGATCAAGCCGATGAGCACAGCGCTCTCGGCTTTGTTCTTGCGTTCTTCTGGATCGATCATTTCGATTTGCCGAGGGTGCGCACATGCTCCACAACGGCTTCGATCTCCTTCGCTGTGAGTACGTTCTTGTAGGGTGCCATCGCGCCTTTGCCGTTCCTTACGATGGCCTGCATCTCTTCCTTGGTAAGGGTGGAGGCGGTCAGATCCTTGGCACCGTTCATGCCCGCTTTGCCATCACGGCCATGGCACAAGGTGCAGTTCATGTTGTATACCGCTTGGCCAGGAGACTTATCCGCTTCCATGGCGTCGGTGGAGGTGCTGGCGTTGCCACAGGCGAAGACCAGCAATACGATGGCGTAGAGTACCGTACGTGTCATGTTCAGATCCATCCGCGGCCATGGCCGAATACAGAGAACGGCCAAGGTATGGCCCACAACATCAATGCCAGAGCGATGAGAAAGAAGAAGGCAATGCGTTTCTGCTTCACCTCTTCGTCGTTGGAACGTTTCGCGCTTACCCGCCCGATCGTGACCAGCGCCACAGCGATGACCATGGTGCCGAGGTGTTCCATTTTCCAGAACCGCCCCATTTCACCGCTCATCTCTTTGTACACGTTGAATTTCATCAGGTACAGGATGAGACCGATGGCGAACTGCACGTGCGAGAACACCACCGCCAGGATGGACAGCGATCGCTCGTAGGTGAGGATGGGGCGTTTGGTAAGGAAGCCGCGTAGGTGTAAGATACCGGCGGTGGCTACCGTAAGCAGCACAGCATACCGAAGTAGACTGTGTATGAAGAGCAGGAACGTGTTTTCCATAGGAGAGCAGGATAGCGGACGGCCAAAAGTAGCCGAGTGCCCCGATCATGCCGTACCGAAACCCACTTTGCTGCGCACACGCTCCAATACGGTGGATGCCACCGCACGGGCTTTCTCGGCTCCGATGCGCAGTTGGTGGTCCAGCTCACCTCGGTCGGCCATCAGTTCTGTGTATCGCTTGCGCTCGTTCGCGAAGCCATCCAACAGCACGGCGAGGAGTTCTTTCTTGGCATGGCCATAGCCGTACCCGCCGCGCAGGTAGTTCTCGCGCATGGTCTGTACCGCTTCCGGAGGGGCCACCAACTTGAACAGGGCGTAAACGTTGTCCTTGTCCGGGTCTTTGGGAGCCTCTAGCGGGGTGCTGTCCGTTACGATGCTCATCACCTGCTGCTTCAACTCCTTTTCCGGGGCGAAGAGCTGCACCGTGTTGTTGCGGCTCTTGCTCATCTTCTCGCCATCCGTGCCGGGCACGATCATCACCTCGTTATCCACACGGGCTTCGGGTACTACGAAGGTCTCGCCCATGCGGTGGTTGAAGCGCTCGGCCACATCGCGTGCCATTTCCAGGTGTTGCAACTGGTCTTTTCCCACGGGCACGTAATGCGCATCGTAGAGCAGAATGTCCGCCGCCATGAGCATGGGGTAGGTGAAGAGACCGGCGTTCACATCCTCCAAGCGATCGGCCTTGTCCTTGAAACTGTGCGCCAACGCAAGTCGGGAGTAAGGGAAGTAGCAGCTCAGATACCAGGTAAGCTCAGTCACTTCCGGTACATCGCTCTGGCGGTAGAACACCGTGCGGCGCACATCCAGACCACAGGCCAGCCAGGTGGCAGCCACCCCGTAAGTGTTGTTGCGCAGTTGCTCGCCATCCTTGATCTGGGTGAGTGCGTGCAGGTCGGCGATGAAGAGGAAGGATTCGTTCTGCGCGTCGGTGCTCAGCGCTATGGCCGGGCGGATGGCGCCCAGCACGTTGCCCAAGTGAAGTATGCCGGTACTTTGGATGCCGGTGAGTATGCGTGCCATAAGGGCCGCGAAGTTAGCCGCGCTGCACCCATGGCGGCGGCGCGTTGCGGCAGAAGTACTTTCGCCCTCCTTTTCCATGGCCACCGACGTACGCTCCAACGAACGCTCCCGGGTGATCCCCGGTGAGGAACGGCGTTCCCCGGTGCTCAAATGGCTCTTTCTACCGCTGCGTTGGCTGTACAAGCTCTATTTCGCGCTGGTGTTCTTCGGTTCCCTGGTGGTGCTGTACATCCCGTTCCGGATCCTACTGTTCAGGCCGCGCCGCTACCAACGCGCCTTCCGGCTGAAACGCGCTTGGGCCTTCTTCCTGCAGTATGCGTTGTTCATACCCCTGCGCTTGGATCGCCGGGCCGCACTTCCTCAGGCACCCTACATCATCTGTTGCAACCACAGCAGCTACCTGGACATCATCCAGATGTACAATGTGGTGCCGCAGTATTTCCTGTTCATGGGGAAGTACGAACTGTTGAAGTGGCCGCTCTTCAACATCTTCTTCAAAGGCATGAACATCGCTGTGAACCGGGGCAACCACATCGAAGCCGCCAAGGCTTTCCGCAAAGCCGCCGATTCGTTGGAGCGTGGTGTGAGCGTGGCCCTTTTCCCGGAAGGCACCATCCCCGCCTTCACCCCCCGCATGAAACCGTTCAAAGATGGCGCCTTCCGACTGGCCATTGAAAAACAGGTGCCCATCGTGCCCATCACCTTCGTTGATCACTGGCGTTTGTTCGGAGAGCCGCCCGAGCTGCATGGCCGCGCACGACCGGGGATCGCACGGGCCGTTCTGCACCCCGCCATTCCTACCACGGGCCTTACGTTGGATGATCTGGTAGCTTTGCGCGATCGCGTATACCGCACCATCGAAGAGCCGCTCCTGAAGCCATGAAGATCACCGACGCTACCCTGGACCGTATCGCCGAATTGGCGCGCCTCGATGTGGGCGACCCCGCCAAGCGCGCCGAACTGCTCAACGATATGCAGCGCGTGATAGACTTCGTGGAGAAGCTCAATGAGGTGGATACCAAGGGCGTGGAGCCTCTGGTGTTCATGACCGAAGAAGTCGATGTGCTCCGCGATGATGTGGCTTCCATCGAGATCACCAAGAAGGAGGCTCTTTCCAATGCCCCGGTGAAGGACAGCGATTACTTCAAAGTGCCCCGGGTGGTGGATAAAGGCTGACCCCTTTCCACGATACACCTGTTGAGGAACTTTCGCGCTCGATCGTCGTAGAACGTTCGCCCCTGTGCATTTTCGCAGGGCTTTCGAACCAGCCACAGAACACAATCTCCCCGTTCCGATGAGGTCGTTCATCTCGCGTTATCCCGTACTTACCCTGGCCGTTATCGTATTGGCCATCCAGTTCGCCATCGTTCTCGTTGCTGCCTCGCTCATGCCGGAAGGCAAGCGTCTGCACGAATCGCCCGAAGCCCACATGGTGTTCCGGTTCCGCGTGTTCTGGCCGCTGGTCTTCGCCGTTCTGATCACCTACTATCTGGAGGGTAAACAGGGCCTCTTCAAGCTCTTCGGTGCCTACCGCATCTGGCGTGTACCGGGCAAATGGTATGCCTTCGCCATTTCGTGGAAATTCCTGTTCTGCTACCTCGGCTGGGCCATCGCCGTGCTGGTGTTCGATTGGGAATGGCCCGGTGCCGCACAACCCATGTTCGATACGGGTGGAGGAACCCATCGCATGCACATCGTGAATCTGCTTTTCGGCATGCCCTTCATCATTGGCATCGCCATCGTGGAAGAGACCACCTGGATGAAATACTGCGCCACTCGCCTTCAAGAGAAATACAGCGCTTTCGTCTCTTGCTTCATCACTGGGATCATCTGGGGGCTTTGGTACCTGCCCATGTTGCTATTGGGTGAAGGTGTACCCGACGGTATTCCTTGGTACTTCTTCCTGCTTAGCATGATCGGCCTGGCCATCTTACTCGGCTGGGTATATAACATGACCCACAGCGGGTTGATCCTCCTGTTCATGCAGCTGATCAGCAACATCGCCTTTTACGTGATGCCCGCCCTGCCCGTGGCCCACAACGGCGACGCGCGCTATGTGATGGCCTTCGTGTGGGTGGAAGTGGCCATAGCCGCCTTCGTGGTGATCCGCTACGGCCCCAAGAACATGGGCCTCGGACCACGCCCTACTTGGTCCGATCCGAAGATCCCCGACTGGAACCCTACGCGTAAGAAGCAGCAGGATCAACAAATGGCCGCAGCCTGATCCATCGGTACAGTAACAGCAACCATGGACAACGCTTTCATCGCCACCACGCTCGATTGGGACCACCGCACACCCACCGACCGGCAACGCTTCCTGAACAAGGTGCTCCGTAAGCTCGGCTTCCACGCTCAGCTCACACCCGTACCTGGCAACATGGCCAATGTGGAGGCCCGTATGAACCTCTTCCATTTGCTGGAACAGACCGTGGCCAACAAGGTGCCAGGAGATGTGGTGGATGTTGGTTGCAATGCTGGTGATAGCACCATCGTGATGCAGAAGATCATCACTGCGCTGGCGCCAGAGAAGCAGGTACATGCGTTCGATAGCTTCGAGGGCCTGCCCGAGCTTACCGCGAACGACAGCAAGGATGGTGTATACCAGAAGGGCTACATGGCTGCCGGGCTCGAGCTCTTCACCAGGAAGTTCAACACACTCGGCCTGAAAATGCCGCATACGCACAAGGGCTGGTTCGAGGAGACCATTCCTTCGCAGTTGCCCGATCGTATCAGTTTCGCCCTCATCGATGGTGATCTCTACGAATCCACCAAGCATGTGCTTCCGCATTTGTATGAACGCATGGCCCCCGGCGCTATCGGCATGATCGCGGTGTATTATGACGAGGCCATTTATCCACGGAAGGCGTTGGCCGGTGGCTACAAGTCGCCCGGTGTGAAACGTGCCACCGACGAGTTCTTCAAGGACAAGCCCGAAAAGGTCTCCTTGCTCTACGCCAACGAGTACTCCAACGGGTACTTCCGCAAGCTGTAGAGCTGGCGCCGTGCGATAGTTCCATTTCCGTTGGTGCTGCGCTCGTTCCTGCTTCGCACCTTTGCGGCATGTACGGAAGCATTAAAGAACACCTGCAACGAGAGCTCAGCACCATCGAAGAGGCCGGCCTCTTCAAACGTGAGCGCATCATCACCAGCGAACAAGGCGCTGAGATCACCGTTAACGGGCGCCAGGTGCTCAACTTCTGCGCGAACAACTACCTCGGGCTTTCGTCCCATCCGGAGGTGATCAATGCAGCACATGCCACCCTCGATTCGCATGGATATGGCATGAGCAGCGTGCGCTTCATCTGCGGTACACAGGATATCCACAAGGAGCTCGAGGCGAAGCTTTCCGCCTTCCATTCGCTGGATGACACCATCCTCTACGCCGCCTGTTTCGATGCCAATGGAGGTGTGTTCGAGCCCTTGCTCACCGAGCTGGATGCCATCGTAAGCGACTCGCTGAACCACGCCAGCATCATCGACGGGGTGCGCTTGTGCAAGGCCATGCGGTACCGCTATGCCAACAACGATATGGCCGATCTGGAGCAACAGCTTAGAACAGCCAAGAAGGACGGAGCACGCCACATCCTCATCGTTACCGATGGTGTTTTCAGCATGGATGGTATCGTGGCCGACCTCAAGGGCGTTTGCGACCTGGCGGACAAGTATGAGGCCATGGTGATGGTGGATGAATGCCATGCTGCTGGTTTCATTGGGAAGACTGGTCGCGGGAGTGTAGAGCATTGCGGTGTTACCGGCCGGGTGGACATCATTACCGGAACACTGGGTAAGGCTCTAGGCGGTGCCATGGGCGGATACACCAGCGCACGCAAAGAGATCGTGGAATTGCTTCGCCAGCGCAGTCGCCCCTACCTCTTCAGCAATTCACTGGCACCTTCCATCGTTGGGGCGTCTATCAAAGTGATCGATCTGCTCAGCAGCAGCACGGCCTTGCGCGATACCCTCGAAGCCAATGTGGGTCGTTTCCGCAGTGGGATCGAAAAGCTCGGCTTCAAGACACGCGGAGCCGGAGCCGCCATCGTACCCGTTATGCTGGGTGATGCCCGCTTGAGCCAGGTGATGGCTGATAGGCTGTTGGAGGAAGGCATCTACGTGATCGGCTTCTTCTACCCGGTAGTGCCGAAGGATACCGCACGGATCCGCGTGCAACTCAGTGCCGCACACTCCGAAGCCCATATCGACCGTGCGTTGGCCGCTTTTGCCAAAGTCGGTCGTGAATTGGGTGTGATCAGCTAGGTCGTTACAGGAGTATTCTGTTCCTTCGCGGTCCGGTCCTGCGGCATGTGCCGTGCTCTCCCTCCTGTTCCGGTAGCCTCCGTCCACTTGATCGGATACGCTTGTGTTCATGAAGCAGGACCTCGTACGATCCAGATCTCCTTTCTCACCGGTCCTATCCGAATTCACTGGCGGGCTTTTGAGGGCTTTTGCCGGAGATCGTTTCGTTTTCGGCTATAGCGCCAGCTTTGGCGATGAACTGACCGCTCGTCTGCTTGACCTGAGCGACGCCGTCCTCGAGCATATCGGAGAAGCCAAGTCGAACCGCCGTAAAGTGGCCTTCCTTCTGGTGGAAGCGTATCAGAACATCATCCGCCATAGGGCAGACCTGCCCACTCATATCGACCGGGGTGAAGGGCGAAGCTTTTTCTGCTTCCGTGCGAACCCGGAAGGCCAGGACCTGGTGGCGATCAACGGTGTACGCAAGGGTGCTGTGGAAGACATCGTTAGGCAACTCGATGCTGTGCGCGGTTTGGACCACGCAGAACTGAAGAACATTTCCATGCGCATGCTTCAGGCTCCATCGGAAAGCCGCGGGGCAGGGGTGGGTTTCATTGAGATGACACGCCGTTCCGGAAACGATCTAGGCCATATGCTTCGCGGCCTGGGGCCTGATCACGACCTCTTCGCATTGGGAGTTCGCTCTGGGGAGACCTACCCGTACGAAAAGATCCTGCGCGAAGCAGCGGCCTTGCACGGCAATGTGGTGATGAGCGATATCCTGCTCTACCACGCCGGCCACCAGCCACCTACCGTGGTGGATACCATCGCTGATATGTTGCACCACGATGTGGACCCAACGTGCATGCATGGCCGCCCAAAGCGTTGTGCCGAAGCCTACCGCTTTTGGGCTGAGCGATTCTCCTCCGTGGACCCGGGTAATAGAACGGCGTGTGTGGTGGCCAATGGTGGCAACAAACTGCTCCTAAAGCAAGTCATGGAGGTACGAGCGGATAAGGCCCAAGAGGTGTGGTGCGAACTGGAGAAGGTTGCCGACCAACTTCCGCAGATCAGCCCCGAGGACCGGCCAGCCGTGCGGTTGGAGCAGGGGGTAAGCACCGCTCAATTGCTTGTTACCACGCAGGTTTGACCGGGGTCCCGACCAGCGCGCCACGGTGGTAGTCCACAACATGGTGTTGGTTTTCCGGAAAAGGATCTATCTTCGCACCCCGTTTCCGGGAAAATAGCCTTTAAAATCCACGAACCGTGGCATCGACGACACACACCACCAGCATGGCCAATACGGCCACCGTGCAGCAAGAATGGCTGCTGGTTGATGCTGAGAACGAAGTACTTGGCCGCCTCGCTAGCAAAGTGGCACTGCTCGTTCGCGGCAAGCACAAGAGCACCTTCACCCCGCATGTGAACTGCGGCGACCACGTGGTGGTGATCAATGCCGATAAGATCCGCCTTACCGGTAAGAAGCTGGACGAGAAGGAGTATCAGCGCTATAGCATGTACCCCGGTGGCCAGACCCGCGAAGTGGCCCGCAACCTTTTGGGCCGTAAGCCCGAAGCCGTTGTGGAGCTCGCCGTGCGTGGTATGCTGCCGAAGAACCGCTTGGGTCGCCGTCTGTTCAACAACCTGCACGTTG
The DNA here is from genome assembly GCA_023428865.1 of Bacteroidota bacterium. GTDB lineage: Bacteria > Bacteroidota > Bacteroidia > Flavobacteriales_F > PHOS-HE28 > PHOS-HE28. The sequence goes on from JAEYWT010000405.1 coordinate 11,805, forward strand.
TGGCAGGTACGGCCCACAAGCACGACGCACAGAAGCCCCGTAAGTTCGACCTGAACACGATCAAGTAAGATGGAAGTCGTCAACAGCCTAGGCCGCCGCAAGACCGCAGTCGCCCGTGTGAACCTCACCGAGGGTTCCGGTGTCATTACCGTGAACGGCCGCGAAAGCGCAACTTATTTCCCGCTCACCACCCAGCGCTTCAAGCTCGAACAGCCGTTCAAGCTTACCGAGACCGTGGGTAAGTACGACGTTACCGCTACCGTGGATGGTGGTGGTATCACCGGCCAGGTCGAAGCGGTGCGTTTGGGCATCGCCCGCGCATTGGTGAAGATCGATGCCGAGCACAAACCGAAACTCAAGGCCGAAGAACTCATGACCCGTGACCCACGCGCTGTGGAACGGAAGAAGTTCGGACGCAAGAAAGCGCGTAAGCGTTACCAGTTCAGCAAGCGTTAAGGTCCCAACGCTTGTTCAGGATCCAATCCCGCTGGACTCTTCCGCCCTACGGCAGAAGGCTACCAGCGGGATGCCTGTATCAACGGGAACAAGGAAAGTGAACTAAACAGAACCCAGTATGGCTCGTCTCGAATTCAAACAGTTGCTCGACGCCGGTGTACACTTCGGCCACCTGAAGCGGAAGTGGAACCCCAACATGGCCCCTTACATCTTCGACGAGAAGAAAGGGATCCACATCATCGACCTCAACAAGACCGCAGTGAAGCTCGAAGAAGCTGCTGCGGCCATGAAGAACATCGCTCGCGGTGGAAAGAAGATCCTCTTCGTTGCCACCAAGAAACAAGCCAAGGACATCGTAGCCGAAAAGGTGAAAGCCACCGGCATGCCCTTCGTTACCGAGCGTTGGAGCGGTGGTATGCTCACCAACTTCGGAACCATCCGTCGCACCATCAAGAAGATGGCCACCATCGATCGCATGAAGACCGATGGCACCTTCGACAACATGAGCAAGCGTGAGCGCCTCCAAGTGAGCCGCCAGCGCGAGAAGATGGAGAAGAACCTGGGGTCCATCGCCGACCTTACCCGTCTGCCCAGCGCGCTGTTCATCGTGGATATCGTGAAGGAACACATCGCCGTGGCCGAAGCGAAGAAGCTGAACATCCCCACCTTCGCCATGGTGGATACCAACAGCGATCCCACCAAGGTGGACTTCCCGATCCCCGCCAACGATGATGCAACCAAGAGCATCGAGCTGATCGTGGATACCATGATCGCCGCCATCAACGAAGGCATCGAGGAGCGTAAGAACGACAAGAACGCCGTGGACGAGAACGACGCCGAAGAAGGTGCCGAGGAGACCGCAGCGGAAGTGGAGGCTGGCGAAGAGGCAGCTTCCGAAGAGAACAAATAAGCAGCAGGGCGCGCTACGATCGGACGGCGTGACCGTCCTGATCCCCAGCCGTCCGCAACCGAAATACCATGAGCACAATGGCAATTACCGCCGCTGATGTGAACAAGCTGCGCCAGATCACCGGCGCCGGCATGATGGATTGCAAGAAGGCCCTCACCGAGGCCAATGGCGATTTCGATGCCGCCATCGATATCCTGCGCAAACAAGGCCAGAAAGTGGCCGCCAAACGCGCCGATCGCGATGCTACCGAAGGCCTTGTGATCGCGAAGACCAACGCCGACAACACCAAAGGTGTGCTGGTGTGCGTGAACTGCGAGACCGACTTCGTGGCCAAGAACGCCGACTTCACCGCCATGGCCGAGCGTATGGCCACCATCGCGCTGGAGAAAGGCCTCAACAACGTAGATGCCTTGAAGAGCGCAGCCTACGATAGCAACGGTATGACCATCGCCGAGAAGCTCATCGAGCAGACAGGTGTGATCGGTGAGAAGATCGATGTGAGCGCCTGCTCCGAGGTGGTCGCTCCCTTCGTTTACGCGTACAACCACCCCGGTAACAAAGTGGCTAGTATCGTGGGCCTCAACAAGCCCGGATTCGAGACCGCTGCCAAGGATGTGGCCATGCAGATCGCTGCCATGGGTCCTATCGCCCTCAACAAAGAGAGCGTGCCACAAAGCGTGGTGGAGAAGGAGATCGAGATCGGCAAGGAGCTCGCCATCCAAGAAGGCAAGCCAGCCGACATGGCCGAGAAGATCGCCATGGGCCGTCTCAATAAGTTCTTCAAGGAGAGCACCCTGCTCGCCCAAGAGTTCATCAAGGACAACAAGATGAACGTGGAGCAATACCTGCAGAGCCAGGACAAAGGCCTCACCGCCACCGATTTCAAGCGTCACTCCCTCACGGTCTGATGCCGTTCGATATTCCATAGAAGAGGGGGGCTAAGGCCTCCCTCTTTTTATTTTGCCCCACTTCCAAGCATGGCCAACAAGTACAAACGCATCCTCCTGAAGCTTTCCGGTGAAAGCCTCATGGGCAACAAGTCCTACGGCATCGACAGCGAGCGCCTGAACCAATATGCCGATGAGATCATCGCCATTGCCAACGCCGGTGTGCAGGTGGCCGTGGTGATCGGTGGTGGCAACATCTACCGCGGCATGCAGGCCGAAGGTGCCATCGATCGGGTGCAAGGCGACCACATGGGCATGTTGGCCACGGTGATCAATAGCCTGGCCCTGCAAAGCGCCTTGGAGGCAAAAGACTACAAGACACGCTTGCTCAGCGCCATCAAGATGGAGCAGATCGCTGAACCCTTCATCCGCCGCCGGGCCGTGCGCCATTTGGAGAAAGGCCGCATCGTGATCTTCGGCGCCGGCACGGGTAATCCGTACTTCACCACCGACACGGCCGCCAGCTTGCGGGCCATCGAGATCGAAGCCGATGTGATCCTCAAAGGCACACGCGTGGATGGCATCTATACGGCCGATCCCGAAAAGGATAGGACGGCCACCAAATACGAGCGCATCTCGTTCGACGAGGTCTACGCGAAGGGCCTCAATGTGATGGACATGACCGCCTTCACCCTGTGCAAGGAGAATAACCTGCCCATCATCGTGTTCGATATGAACAAGCCCGGTAACCTGGGCCGTTTGGTGGCTGGCGATCCAGTGGGTACCCTGGTCGAACTGTGATCGTGGATCACCCCGGATTACTTTTGCACACCGAAACGCCCTGAGATGATCGATACCGCCGCCACCATCAAGACCTGCGAAGAGCAGATGAGCAAAGCCGTTGAACACCTGGACAACGAGCTACAGAAGATCCGCGCAGGCGCGGCCAACCCCGGTATGCTCGATACGGTCCGCGTGGATTACTACGGCCAGATGGTGCCTCTTTCTCAAGTGGCTTCCGTGAACACCGGTGATGCACGAACCCTGTTCGTAAAGC
>JAEYWT010000013.1 GCA_023428865.1 Bacteroidota bacterium
ATTCTTTGCAGCCCAAAGACCGGGCCACACCCCTATTCCGTAGTTCGCCATGCCAGTAACTCCCTACACCGGCACCTTCGGTCGCGAGGAACTCAAACACCTCTTGCGGCGCGCCATGTTCGGTGCCACCAATGCCGACCTGGCCCACTTCAATGGCCAAAGCCTGAACCAGGTGGTGGATGCCCTGCTTAACACAAGCCTGCCCGCTTCGGTTCCCTTGAAGAATTACTGGGCGTTGAACGGTGGCCAACGCGACCCCAACGCCATGGACCCTGCCGTACCGTTCGGACAGACCTGGGTGAACACGCCCAACACCGTGTCTGCTGTGAACGCCAACGTGGGGCGTATGTATAGCTACTTCTCCTGGACCATAGGCCAGATGATCCACCAGGACCGCACCATCCACGAGAAGATGCGCTTGTTCTGGTACAACCACCTCTCCGTTCAGGTAAGCACGGTGTTCAACGGCCTGCTGTGGTGGAACTATGACCGGTTGTTGCGCACGCAGAGCCTGGGGAACTTCCGCCAGATGATGTACGACATCAGCATAGATCCGTGCATGCTCGAATACCTCAACGGCGACCAGAACATGGCCAGCGCGCCAGACGAGAACTATGCGCGCGAACTGATGGAACTGTATACCCTCGGTGAGACCAGTGGATACACGGAAGCCGATGTGCAAGCCGCTGCACGTGTCCTCACCGGATGGAGCTTCCGCGAGTACAACGGTGGTACGCCGATCATGCCGGAGACCACGTTCAACGCAGCGAACCATACCACGGCCAACAAGCAGTTCAGTGCCTTCTTCAACAACCAGGTGATCCAAGGGCAGACCGGCGCCAATGCCGGACAGATCGAACTGAACGCCTTGCTGGACATGATCTTCGCGAAGGAGGAGTGTTCCTTGTTCATCTGCCGCGAACTCTACCGCTTCTTCGTACACGGCCAGATAAGCCCACAGGCCGAAGCCGAGCTGATCGTGCCCCTGGCCGAACTGTTCCGCGCCAACGTAGGTGCGCCTGATCAGATGAAGACGGTGATGCGTGCCCTGCTCACCAGCGCGCACTTCTTCAACGCGGACAACCGTGCATGCATGATGATGAGCCCCGCCGACCTGATCATCGGCATGGTGCGCAAACTGAAGTTCACCTTCCCCAGTGAAAGCACGCGGTTGGAAGCACGCTACCGCATGTTCCTAGACATCTATTACATCTGTGTGAACTGCGAGCAGAACCTCTTTGATCCGCCGAACGTGGCTGGTTTCCCGGCCTACCATCAAAGTCCGCAGTTCGACGAGATCTGGGTGGACAGCGCTTCCTATGCCTCGCGCAACTTCGCTGTGCAAGGGTTGATCGGCCAAGGCTTCAACACCGGAACCGATTTCTACGAACAGGCCAGCCGCAACGTCTCCATCAAGCCGGACTATGTGGGCATCGTGGGCGAATTCACCAACCCCAGTGTGCCTGGGAACGTGATCGATGGTTGCGCCGAACTCCTGTATGCGATCCCCATTTCGCAAGGCATCAAGGACACGTTGAAGACCCAACGGTTGCTGCTAGGTCAGCAAAGCGATGTGTATTGGACGGAACCGTACGACCTGTACGTGGCGAACCCCAACACCACCGACCAAACCGCACAGATGGTGCCCAACCTGATCAACTTCCTCATGCTGGACATGGCCAAGGCCGCCGAGACGCAGCTATTCTGATACCACCACCATGAACAGAAGAAACTTCCTCCGTTCCGCAGGCACCGTTACCGTTGGTGGCATGGCCGTGCGTGGCCTCAGCAGCCCCATGTTGAGCGCGTTGAACAGCACTGTTGCCGAAGACCGTGTGCTTGTCGTGATCCAGCTGTTCGGTGGTAACGATGGCCTCAACACGGTGATCCCCACCAGCGCCTACAGCCAGTTGAGCTCGTTGCGTTCGCACGTACTGATCCAACAGAATCAAGTACTGCCGCTGAGCGGGCTTACCGGCACGGGTCTACACCCGGCCATGACGGGCATGCAGGCATTGTGGAACGAAGGCAAACTCGCCATCGTGCAGGGCGTTGGTTACCCCGACCCCAACTTCAGCCACTTCCGAGCACAAGACATCTACGAGACCGGCGCCAGCAGCAACCAGATCCTGCAGTCGGGTTGGTTGGGGCGTTACCTAAACTTCGAGTACCCGAACTATCCGGTGGGCTACCCGAACACCGACATGCCGCATCCCTTGGCCATCCGTGTGAGCGGTGGTGTGGGTGCGGGCCTGCAGAACATGGGGGTGAACATGGGGGTGAGCATCAACAATACCAATGATCCGCTCAACCTGACCGGCAACATCTACATCGATCCCGCTGCGGACAATTGCAGTGGGGACAAGCTGCGCGCGATCCGCACCGTGCAGCGCCAGACCGACCTTTACGGCAACGTGATAGAAGCTGCTGCCAGTGCCAACTGTACACACAGCAACCTCTACCCCACCTTCAGCACCGAGGCGAACAGATTGGCGCAGGCGCTCAAGATCGTTTCCAAGTTGATCTGTGGTGGGCTGAAGACGAAGATCTATTGGGTAAGCATAGGCGGCTTCGATACCCACGCTTCACAAGTGGATCCGGGCAACCACTCCACCGGCACGCATGCGAACCTGTTGCGCGCGCTCAGCGATAACATCCGCGCCTTCCAGCACGACATGCAACTGATGGGCACCCAGGACCGTGTGATGGGCATGACCTTCAGCGAATTCGGCCGACGCATCACGAGCAACGCTTCCTACGGCACCGACCATGGCAGCGCACAGCCCATGTTCCTGTTCGGCACACAGGTATTGCCCGGTATGCTCGGCACCAACCCGGTGATCCCCTCCAACACCACATCGGCCACCAACCTGGCCATGCAATACGATTTCCGCAGTGTGTATGCGAGCGTGCTACGCGATTGGTTCTGCCTCTCCCAAAGCGACATCAATTCCGTGCTGTTGCAGACGTATCAACCGCTGAACGTGATCAACGGGGCGGGCTGCATAAGCACCGACATCCGCGAAGCCAACCAGCAAGCCGGTGTGGAACTGCTGAATGCCTACCCCAACCCGTTCGTGGAGCGCACCACCTTGGAATACTCCACCCTCGGTGGTCCTACCATGCTGCAGGTGTTCAACGAACAAGGGCAGTTGGTGCAAACGGTGTTCAACAAGGTGATGGCGGCCGGCACGTACAAGGCAGACCTAGACCTTGGCGACATGAACACCGGCGTGTATTATGCGCGCTTGCAGAACGGAACCAACCAGCAGGTGCGCAACCTGTTGAAGGTACGTTGATCCATCAATCCGCCGGGCTGCCCATGTGCGCATCCCAACCGGAACGGATGAACTTCTGCGCATCGGGGAACTCGCGATCGAGCTCGGCTTTGATGCGTAGGAGCAACTCCTGCATCGGCACCACTTCCATCGCTTCCTCCGGCATCAGTTCCGCTACCGTGGCCCAACCATCCGTACATCGCTCCACGATGTGCAGGCACAGCTTGGCAGTGCCGTTCCAGTCGCTCATGTGATCGGGGATCGCTAGTGCTTCATCCAGATCAGGATCCTCTATCCTACCCTGCACGGCGCGGCGCAGTTTGGAGTACATCAGGCTCTGGAACCACAACAATTCATCCACGGCTTCGCGTAGGATCTGTTTTTCCGGCGTGAGCGGGATCGCCGCCATGTCCACCCGTTTGCTCAGGTCGAAGCCCATGGCCTTCAACTTCTGCTGCCGTGAATTGGTCCACGCCATGGATAGCTTGAGGTAGGTGGAACCATAATTGCTCAACGGATGCGCCTTCACCGCGCGGTCCACGGCCTTTCGCTGGCGTTCATACTCGGCTTCCTCTTCGGGATCGAGCTGCGACATGGCGTTGATCTCTTCCACGCTGGACCCATGGCCCGGAGTTCCATCACCCTCGTCATCCTCTTCGTCACCGCCCGTCTTGCCTCCCCGTTTACGTGTGGATAGCTCTTCCAACATATTTCCCAGCCGATCGGAATAGGTGGATGGCACACCAGGGGTACCGTCTTCATTCTCGTACTCGGCATCGTCCGCCTATACCCGCCCCACGCGGCACTGCATGATGAAACGGCAACGCTCGCACCGCCTATCGCAATAGTTGTACACTCCAGCAATGAAGCCGTGAGCATCGGGTTGGTGGATATCATGCATCGGTCTGGTGATCGGTCGATCGAATTTCGGAAATAGTATCGGAACAATTCGTGGGCAATGATTTTGACTTCGCACCCGTTGGAACGCCACACCGTCGAACTGTTCATCTCTTTCCGAGCACACCCACGTAACAGCCTTGAGCACGACATAGCTTTCGGAACCACCCCACCACCATGCCCATCGCCCCCTATACCGGACCGTTCGGCAGGCCGGAACTCCAACACTTGTTGCGGCGTACGTTGTTCGGTTGCACGATAGCCGATCGCACCTATTTCGAGGGTATGTCGCTGGCCGCCGTGGTGGATGAACTGCTCACCTTCACCAACGATACCACACCACCCGTTCGGGCCTATACCGATGCGAACGGTGATCCCGAGGGGATAGACCCGGTGGTGCCATTCGGAAGCACGTGGGTGGATACCCCGATAACGCCGCTGAACGACACCGACATCATCGAGGTGCGCATCCGAAGTTTCGCGGCGTGGTGGATGGGACAGATGACCGGGCAGCAACGCAACCTGCGCGAAAAGCTCACCCTGTTCTGGCATAACCACATGCCCACGCAGGTCTCCGTGGTGTATCAGTCTGAAATGCAGTATCGCATGAACCAGTTGTTGCGCACGCGCTGCAAGGGCAATTTCAGGCAA
>JAEYWT010000041.1 GCA_023428865.1 Bacteroidota bacterium
CCGCCATCCTGCTCCTGGCCTCCGTGGGCCTCAACTTCAAACACGGCTGGGATGCGTTCCGCTCCACCAGTTCGCCGGAGAGCAACCAGATGCTCACCGACCTGGGCCTGCCCGCCGGCATTGCGCCGTACATGGGTGTGCTCAGCATCGTTACCGCGCTGCTGCTGCTCTTTCCACGCACCTTCTTCATCGGCAACGTGATCGCGGCCGTCACCATCGTGCTGATCATGGCGCTCTCGTTGCACATGGCAAACCGCGCATCGCGCTGATCGAGATCCCCTTCCTGGCCATACCGCTGCTGCTGATCTGGCTGAAACACCCGTTGCAGCACTGACCCCATGGCCGAGGAGAAGCTTGTCCGCATCCGCTCGGTGAGCGAGGTACACCGCATGCTGGGCCTGCCCGCGCCGGAGCACCCGCTGATCACCACCATCGATTTCGGTGGCGACTACGGCGTACAGCAAGTGAACCGCGTGATGGAGAAGTATTCCATGGCGGTCAAACGTCGCGCGAACAAGATGGTCTACGGCCAGCAGCGCTACGATTTCGACAGCGGCGTGATGGGCCTGATGGCGCCCAACCAGGTGATCAAGGCCACCGAACACGCACCCGCGGGCGAACGTTCGGGCTGGATCATGCTCGTACACCCCGACCTGCTGTGGAACACGCCGCTGGCCACGAAGATCAAGCAGTACGAGTTCTTCCACTATGCAGTACACGAGGCGCTGTTCCTTTCGGAGAAGGAGGAAACGATCATCAACGGGATCGTGCAGAACATCCAGGGTGAATACCGCGCCAACACCGACAAGTTCAGCAGTGATGTGATCGTGGCGCAACTAGAACTGCTGCTCACCTACGCGCAACGCTTCTACGAGCGGCAGTTCATCACCCGCAAGAAGAGCAGCAGTCAGGTGCTCGAACGCATGGAAACCATCCTCGCCGCGCACTTCGATCAGGTGGATCGCTCAGCCCGTGGCCTGCCTTCCGTGGAGGACATCGCCGCGCAGCTCAACCTCAGCACCAAGTATCTCATCAGCTTGCTGAAGCAGCTCACTGGCCGCACGGCGCAACAACACATCCACGACAAGCTGAGCTTCTCCTTCCAGCTCGGCTTCGAGCATTCGCAGAGCTTCAGCAAGTTGTTCAAGAGCAAGACGGAGGTGTCGCCGCTGGAGTTCCTGAGGGCGTTCAATTGAATGTCCCTGCTGCACGGTATTACTTTGACGGCGCCCGTGCAATACACCGAGCATAACCTTCCGGCCGCCCTATCCGGTGCTGTGCGCTGCATCTGGGCTTTGTATGGCATTCCCCCGAAGAATATGAACGGCCCATTTCCGTACGCTGAATAGAACAGCGTCGATCTCACATCTTTGTGAGAAGCGACCCGCTCCAGACAGCGAACACGACTAACCGCTCGTCTGACCAGAAAGCGTTCTGAAACATGCTCCATTCCTGGAAGAACCTCGTACTAGCACTGACCATCCTCATCTCCATGCCTTGTACCGCACAACGGCAATGGGGTGTGAGTGACAGCACGCAGTATGCTGTTGGTGGCGATACCACCTTGATCGCTACGCGCCACACGTTGTACCGCATGGTGGACGATGAGGTGGAACTGATCCGTGATTTCTCTGACGCCCTGCTTCCAGACCACTACATCCGCGATGTGGACCATTGGTCGTCCAGCTTGTTCTACGTGATCGTGGGCAGCCGCTACATCGGCAATACCACCACCCTTTTCAAAAGCACCGATGCCGGCCTTACCTGGCAAGTGGATGAGAGCTTCCTCCCTGCCACCACCGAAGCTCCAAGCCTCAACCAGATGAGCATCGTGGGCGATACCGCCTATCTCTTCAATGGCTATTATGCGTCTGAAGTGTTGCGTTCCTTCGACCGGGGCAGCACCTGGCAGAATTGGTTCCATAGTTTGATCGCGCACTACTACGGCATCATTCCCTGCGGAGAGGATGCGTTCATCTTCGGTATGGTGGGCGATGCGTTCGCTCCGAGCATGTGGCTGGTACCCGATACACTTTGGGGACAACAAGGCGTTCCCTTCTGGAGCGGCTGCCACAACGGAGGTCAACCGCATTGCTCCTACTCGCTGAACAACCAATATGCTGCCGTGGTGAACCACTTCGATTCCATTGCGACCGCCACATGCTCCGCTAGCCTTTCGGTGGAAAACGGCAACTTGAACAGCACCCTCCTCCTCGCGCCGAACCCGGCCATGGATAGGATCACTATCACCGGAATGGGCCCGGAGGCGATACCGCGGTTGACCGATCCACTTGGGCGCTTGTGGCCCGTACAACGCACAGGGAAGGAGCTCCACCTTGGGCACCTCGCGCCAGGCGGTTATCTGCTTACCGTGATCGACGGAAGCGAACGAGCCGTTCTGCGTTTCATGAAAGAGTAACGCTTTCTGGGTAACTGCACCTACACCAACTGGGCTGCGTTTCCTCAACGTGCGGTGCCCCTCCCCTTCGGCACAGGCTTGCACGGTACTTGCCCTTGGCTCAACATGCGCGAAGAGGCAGCGACCACCGATCAGCTTGAGCTGCAACGCACACGCCTTGCCGTGGAACGCACCCGTGCCGCAGCCGAACGCACGCTGATGGCGTGGATCCGCACCACGTTGGCCATGATGAGTTTCGGCTTCGGTACCTTCAAACTGTTCCAATACCTCGTGCCTGACCAACCCGGGCCGGGGACCTTGCAATGGATGACCATCGCCTTGGTCGCTTGGGGAACCCTACTGATGGTCGGCGGCATTGTACAGTACTCCCGCACCGACCGCAACCTGCGCAACGAGCATGATCTGCCGCGGGTGTTCCCCTTGGTCTTGTTGGCCGCAGGTGGTGTAGCACTGTTCGGCATCGCTGCCTTCACCGACCTTCTCCTGGATATCTATGGCCGTATCTGACACAAGCATTCTGATACCGGCATGACCATTGTCATATACGCTACCGATGAGGCATGACCACCTTCATCCCATGCGTAACCTGCTCCTGGTGGTACAAGGCATACTTGCGGTGAACGCCATCATCGGCGGTTCGTTGCTCATGCTGGCGCCCGATGGAACACTGCTGCAACTGCCACGCGACTTCATGCACAGCACGCTCTTCCACGACTATTTCTGGCCGGGTGTGGTGCTGTTTGCCATACTTGGCATCGGCCACGCTGTGGGCACAGTATTGACCATACGGCGCAACGCCTACGCTACCCTCGTGGCCACCTGGCTCGGCTTGTCCACACTCGGGTGGATCGCCGTACAGATCATGCTCACCGACCTGTTCTGGCTGCAAGCTCTCATCGCCGCATTGGGTTTGGCGGAGCTGTTCGCGGCCCGTGCATGACCGTTAGCGTACCAACACCTGCCGCTGCGAAGCCAGCAGTCGCCCTTCGGCCAACAACAGCACCGTGTACAAGCCGCTGGCCTGGTCGCGTAGGTCCAGCGAGGAACCACTGCGCAAGGGAACACCGTTCAACACCACACGACCGGTCGCATCCACTACCGACAAGGTGCTTCCCCCAGGAGCATCACCTGCCTCCACCCTCCACAGTCCATCGTTCTGCTGTACATGCATGTGGTGAGTCCCGGAACGGTGTTCGGTAAAGCCCACCACCATGTCAACTTGCACATCCTCACGATCACACAACCGGTACAAGGCATGTTGCCCCGTGGCGGAAGACTGCGCGTACTCGAACACATGGACCGTGTACCCACCTGGCGGAACACCGGTCACCGTAGCATTGTTATCCGCGCCAACGTACACCACGTAGCTGCCGTCGCCCAATTCGCTACCCGTTCCATAGTCCGTGTTCGGCGCCACATAGTCCACACCATCGCGTGGGAAACGTATTGCTGCATCAGTCGGTCGTAGCACCACCACACGGCCGTCACCATCGCCAGGCTGCCAGCTCAGCGCCAGTTCACCGGCGGTGACCACTTCAACCGCCACCTCCGATGCGCTCACCCGCGGCATGGCCATTAGATCATGCGTGGGCCATGTGCTGGTGGCGCTGATGCAATTCCAGCCGAGCGCATCCACCGCATTCCAGAACGCGTTCGCCTGCGCGTTGGTCAACCGCTTGTTCAACAACAGCGCCCAGTTGTAGCCGTTCCACGAACGTACCAACATGGTGGCTGTGCCATCCAACGCGCCAGTGTGCCACCAGTTGTTGGCGCCGTTCACTTGCCAGCCCAGTGCGTAGTTGCTGTTCTGTGTGCTGGGTGTGGTCATCGCGCTTATCTGCGCGGCAGGTAGCAGATCAGGCACCGTGGCGAAACCATCCACTACGGAGATCAACTTCACCAGATCACGCGCGCTGCAGATCCATCCTCCGTGCGCATCCATCGCGTTGATGTTGTACGCGCCGTACTCCCATGGCACCATGGTGCCAGTACCGTAGAAACTCAATGAGCTACCGCCTTCACCGCGATACTCCACCTCGCGCTCCAGCTTGTCCTCCAGCAGCGTGTTGCCCACTTGCAGATCGCACACACCTGCGGGTGCGAAGAGTTCCTGCACATAGCTCTCGTAGCTCATGCCTGAAGCCACTTCGATGCAGATGCCCACGACCAGATATCCGATATTGCTGTAGGCATACGTGCTTCCGGGGTTGTGGTCCAGTCCACCTTCCATCAGGAAACGCACCAGCATCTCCCTGGTGATGACACCGGTCTCGCCCAGGGTCTGTGTCACATGCAAGGGCACCACGATGGGGTCGCAGCCCGGCTGGTTGAAGGTGTACGGTGAGGTGGGCGCAGGGAAACAGTTGATATCCCGGTCCCACCCTGCCGTGTGTTGCAACAATTGACGGATGGTGATCTGATCCAACCGTTGATCGGTGTACACCACATCGCCCAAGTACGGATGATCGGCCAACAGACCGCCCGCACCGAACGGATGGTCATCCAAACTGAAAAGCCCTTGCTGCACGGCCGCCATCGCTGCCACACCGGTAATGGGTTTGCTCAAGCTGGCCAGGCGGAAGCGATGGTAGGGCTGCACCGGTTCGGTACCCGCCAAGTTGGCGTTGCCGAACGCACGGTCATACACCAGTTTACCCTGTCGCGAAAGTGCGAACGATGCTCCTGGGATATTGAAGGTGCTCAACAGGCTTTGTACCTGCGCATCGCAACCGGTCATCTGTGGTACGGCGATGCCCGTCTGGGCATGGCCTGCGACCGATAGACCGATGGTGGTGGTGAGCAAAAGGTGGCGGGCGTAGTGTGGTGTCATGTGTGGGGATAGAAGAGAAGTGATCCAGAACTTACATCGAGATGGGTTCGCCAAGGTGAACAGCGAGGGTAAAAGATCTTCACTACGGTGTATACGCGACCAGAGATCGACCCTCCTGTTCCGGGTCCGTGATCGAGTTCCGGCCTGTTACCGATCGGCGAGTAGAGTTTCCTTGAAAGGTACGTAAGGGAATAGCATGAGCGGGCCACACGTGTTCTTACACCCAGGGTCCCGCTCATGCTCTTCACCAACCTAGCGAGCCACCTTCACACCTTTCTTCACCACGGGCTGTCCATCCAGCAGCAGCGTTACGTAGTACATGCCGGGTGCCAGCGAAGCGGTGTTCCACTGGAACTGATGCTCACCCGCGGTTTGGTCGGCCTCTTGCAGTACGCGCAGCTCGCGACCATCGGCGCTGTTGGCCATCAGCTGGGTGCGGCCACCACGTTCCAAGGTGTAGCTTACCGTAGTGCTTTCGTTGAAGGGGTTGGGCACGATGCGCAATTTGCGTTCATCACCACGGTCTTCCAGCGCGGGTTCCGTTGGTTGGATCGGGGCTTGCATACGGTTACCATCGGGGTTGGCGCAGCAGGCCGCTAGGGTGGTTTCAAGTTGGTTCATGCGCTGTTGCAATGCTTCTCGTAGTTCCGCATTCTCGGACCGAACCGCCTCGAGGACCGCATGTTGTTCCTTTACGGCTGCCACCAAGATCGGGATCAGGCTGTTGTAGTTCATTGCCAAATGGCTAGTCGCTTCGGCAACTACTGCACCCGTACTATCCACCTCAGCAGGTATGGGAACCCGCTCCACCAGTTCAGGGAAGATCTGCTGGACCTCTTGGGCCAACAATCCCCACTGACGGCCAACTGGCATCTGCATATGCGGGTGTTGTTGCGGGATGAACTCGTAGGTCTTCGGTTGTAATGCACTGATCAGTGTGGATGCATCGGTGATATCCTCAACGTTGGTCTTCAATGTTGCATCCGAGGTGACGAGCACGCCGTGATTGACATAGGCCCTGTTGGAAATGCGCACCATGCCTTTGAAATAGCCTGCCCAACTCCCACGATCAGCGAGGGCGCTCGTATCGGCAAGTACCACTGGCGCCTCTCCGAAAACACCACACGTGAATTGGGTCGCTTCAAGCCCCTCCACACCGCTACGGCCATATACACCGAAGTACTTCTTGTTCGTTCCGGATGGAGAAGGGGTATCCACATACCCGTACACACCGGAGTTGACGGAAGCATTGGAAACGCAGGTGCCACGTACGCCATCCGCCTCGTCCGCCCCACCTGTAACGTGGCCTTGTACACCAGTGGCGTAAGTCGCATCATCATCGGACCGAAAGATCCCGCCAGCACCATAGTAAGTTGCACCGGCGCTGTGGCCGTACACACCACGTGATCGGGTCGTGGCCCCGGTCGCATCGGCGAACAGCCCATAGTTATAGTTCGCGCCACCTGAGGAGACCACATTCACACCCCTTGTGTCGAGACCTGATGTCCCCACGCTCACATCTACGCCATGGTCGTACACATCTGTTTCAACCGCCAGTTTTCCTGGAGGTGGGGTTATAGAAAGGTCAACACCGATCCCAACAGCATCTCCTTTATCCGGGCAGTTTGGGTCTGAGGTTCCAAAAGCCGTGGAAAGGTGGTTGTTCGCTCCCGTGTTCATGGTCCACTCGCACCCCGCTGCTGCAATGGCCGAAGGGTCCACCCATTTAACCACTCCGCGCTCGCCACTGGGCAAGGCAGCGTCATCCACCACCATCACCTTGTAGCTGCTGGTTGCCTCGCCAGATGCATCAGGCAATTCGCGCACACGGACACGACCATCCAGTACATCCAAGCGTTCCAAGGGAGCTTCTCCCGCAGCGTCGAATTCGCCCAGCCCCACATAGGCTTCGGCGCCGCTCGCATCCGGCTGGATCAACATGGTCTGCAGCCCTCGGAAAGACGTGCTACCGCTGGGGGCTGCGGAGTTGTACCCACTGGTGAAATTGAAGGTAAGCCTGTCCGCCAACCATTCACCCGGGTTATCGCTCCATACGATGGCGGCATCCGTGTAGTCCAGCCCATTGTACAATTGCCCCACGTACATCTGGTCGTTGTTGCCCGTCATGGTAACGCCGTTCTGCATATTGGAACGGTACCCGTTCTGTTGAGAACCGTTGGGCGTGTCGGCCAGGTGCAAACGCGTGTAGGGTCCGGGGGCACCCAAACGGAAGTTGGCCACATCGCGCGCCAGCAACAACGAACCGCTCTTGGACTGGGGAGCGAAGCCGTTGATGGAATACGTATCGCTCGGCAGCAACTGCATCCGCTGAATGTTGTTCGTGAAGAACTGGATCTGCTGGTTGTTGTCGTGCCTTATCATCAAAGGCACGTTCGTCGTGTTGTCCCAGCCGACGTAGTCAATGCCGGGGTTGAGAGGCCAGTTCTGAGCCACACTCACTTGTGCCTGTCCGCTTTGCATGACGAATAAGGACATGGCCAGCATCACTGACCTGAAGACTTCTTTCCGTTTCATGGTCTTTCGTATTCGTTGTTCTACCGAAAGACCGGACCTCTGCTACTCGATCAACACGAACTTGAACGAATCCCGCCTTCCTGCATGCTCGGCATGCAATACGTATATGCCCTTAGCCCAATGCCCTATCTCCAGTTGGAAGTACTCGCCTACGGCTATGCCTTGCCATTGCAACTTGCCCACCGTATCGTGGACTGTGATCCCGGTGCCACTGACCACCCCCTGCACTGCGATCAGATCACGCGCCGGGTTCGGATATAGCCGCGAACCACTACTATCGTAATCATGCATTCCCAGAGCCATGGGGCAACCTTCGGGATCAGAGGACACGCAAACGTTGTCGAAAAGCACATAACCAATGAAGGGACCGTTCTGGGTGACAATGTGTACGGTGTCCGTGTGCGCATTGTCAAAGTGATTGCCCATCATGATGTATTGGTAGGCACTGTCCGCCACGAAGCTGCCGCTCACCAGGGTCCAACCCACGGTATCAGTGATCAGCTCCGACGTGTACAAATGAGCAAAGTTCAACGGCACAGGGTAAGGGTCATTCAGCACCCACTGTCGTGGTTGCATTGTGAACAGTATGCCCATCCGGTTGCTATACAACCATGCAGGAGGGTTCATTGGGTACCCGCCCCAGCCCACATTCACATAAAAACTCGCATAGTACTGCTGCCCGATCACCAGCGGTTCCAACAACTGCATCATGAAGTACTCCCGGATATTTGGTGGTATTGCCCGGTAGGTAGTCACACCTGCGTAACATTCACCCTCCTGCGGGTACTGGAAAGCCAAGGCATTGTTAGGCACGCTGTTGAAAGTCGCGTTGGGCAGACAACTCATAAAATGATCCGGTGTGCCTGCCGCAGAGAACCAGCCCACGGGGCCGTTGTCCGGGTAGTACACATCGTTCACTATGCGGCAGGTGTCGTACTCTTCGAAAGAATGGTTGGGCACCAGGTTCTGGGCCTCGCAGCGAAGGAGCGCAACGAACAACAGGCAGCCCAGCACCATGCCGGAGCGTATACCAAGCCACCTGTTGTCCATTGTTCGCAGAGTCTTTCGTTCGTCCAAAGTTCGTGTTGACCGGAGTAGCAAGGCCCGGCCTGCCTTCTGGAGATACGGAGTATCCGTGGCATCGGCAACTTCCACGTGCCCGCTTAGCTATAGACCGGCCAAGGGCGGCGAACGCTGCCCGGCGCTGCCGGGGAGGCGCTCTATCTTTGCACTGCTCTGTTTCGTTTACCTATTAGAGTGGGTTGAGTGGGACATGAGTGACCAGCCCTCGGT
>JAEYWT010000092.1 GCA_023428865.1 Bacteroidota bacterium
AGGGCGTACTTACGATGGCCACGACCAGCTTGTAGGCATACGCGGTCAACACCAGCGCTGTAGCCAGCGGAAAGCTCATGTCGCGCAGCACCCAAAAGGCCAGGTAGGTCACCACCACGCTATCGATCAGCTGGCTTACCAGGGTGCTACCGGTGGCGCGCAACCAGATCCGCTTGTCGCCGGTGATGCGTTTGATCCGACGGAAGACCAATGCATCCACGAGTTGTCCGATGATGAAGGCGCTGATGGACCCGAGGATGATGTTCATGCTCTGTCCGAAGATGTTCGTGAATGCCGCTTGCATATCGGGTACACCGGAAGCGGTGCCACTGCCGATCCACCATCCCAGATCCGGCGGCATGTGAATGGCGAAGTACATCACGGCGAATGCGAACGAGATGATCACTGCCGTAAGTACCGTTAGGAAGCGCACACCCCGCACCCCGTAGTAGTCGTTGATCACATCGGTAAGGATGAACACGAGCGGCCATGGCAACACACCGACGCAAAGCACGAAGGAGAGGTGTTCTTGTCCGAGCATCGCGAAGTCCGCTTTCGCCAGGCCGAGCGCCGTCTCCAGCTGGAAGAGCTTCACGCCGATCATCTCCGCGATCAACGCATTGGCCAGGAAGAAGCCTGCAAGGACCACGAAGAGCCGGGTGGCCTTATCGTTCATGATCGAGTGGATCATCGTGCGGTGGAGATCTGCACCATGAAAAGGATGTAGAGTCCGGCGAAGAGCCATCCTTCCCAACGTGAGATGCGTTTGTCCAAGGTGATCAGGTAGAAGAACAGTCCGGCACCGAGCATCACGGGCATGGAGAAGGCGAGCAAGGTTACGGGAACATCCACCACACCGAACGCCGAAGCCGCCGAAGGGATCACCAGGGTATTGAAGATACAGGAGCCCAGTACGTTCCCTACGGCCATTTCCGCCTTGCCCTTGCGGATAGCGGAGATGTTCACGGCGAGTTCGGGCAAGGTGGTGCCTAGGGAAAGCACGGTAAGTGCGATCAGCGATGGTGGCAAGCCCAGTTGCTCGGCGATGGTAGTGATCGAGTCCACGGTAAGGTCTGCACCGATGTAGATGCCCACGCCGGTTAGGAGCAGTATGAGCATGTCCTTCACGGGGCGTTTCACCTGCACATCCGTTTCAGAAGGAAGCACCTCATCCGCACCGTGTTTGATCAGGTAGATGCTGTACACCACGAATAGCCCCGGGCCAAGGATCGCTTCCAACCAAGAGATGGACCCATCATGTGCCACCAACCAGAAATACGCGAAGGCACCAAGCAAATAGTGCAGGTCGATCAGGATGTACTTACTGCCCAAGCGGATCTCGGGCCGAGCCATCATAGCAACGATACCGGTGATCAACAGAAGGTTGGAAATGCTGGACCCAAGGATGTTGCCTGGCACGATCTCCGATGCGCCAACAAGTACCGATAGGATCGCCGATACCAGCTCAGGCAAGGACGTGCCGATGCCCACGATGAACACACCGATCACAAAAGGTGAGAGCTTCAGCCACCGGCCTATGCCTTCTGCTGCACTGGTGAAGTAATTCGCTGATACCAGGAGAATGGCCAGGGCAAGAATGAACAATAAGGCGGTTGTCAGCATCCGTTCAGCGGTTTGGTACGATGATATGGCCGATGTGCAGCTCGCCGGTCGTTGGCCCCATGGCGTTCATGCCGAACAATACCTTGCTGCCTATGCTCCGATAGCCGGCCAGTGTCCGCAGTGGCTCTTTGGAACGCATGCCGGTCTGTTGGTCGGTGGTCACGATGGTACAACGGGCACACGGTTTCACCAGCGTGAAGAGCGCTTCGCCGATGCGGATCTCCTTCCATCCATCTTCTTGGTATGCCACACCACCGGCCACAACAAGGTTCGGCCGGAATCGATCCATTGGTACCGGTTCCGGCAACCGCGTGTTCAAGTCATCCAACGAGGCTTGCGAAATGATCAGGTAAGGGAAGCCATCGCTCAAGGAAGTAAGGCCCTTGGCATAGCGCCCATCGGTGCGTCGTTTCGTCCCATCGGGCATGTACACCAGGATCACCTTCCGGTCCAACCGGTCGCTGAACCAGTTGTTCCACGCCGGGTCACCTTCCACGGTGCGAACACGGTCACTCCACACGCTGCACATCCGCTCGATGGAATGGCCAATGTACCAAGGAAGGTTCATCGCATCGCCATTGCGCGTGTCGATCACCTCGAAACCTCCAGTTTTTGGGCTGGTATGCAGGCGCGCCAGCGCAGCACATTCCCGCTGGGTAACGAAATTGCCATCCACATCCACCAGCATCCAGCGCCGGTCATGCTCCAGCCCACGATCGGTCAGCCGGGCTTTCTCCACCGCAAAACCGCCCAACGATTTTATCGGGTACACATGAATGGAAGCGAGCGAGAGGTTCATCGGCGTACGACGCGCTGCAGAACAGCGGCACCGTTCACACGAAGATGCACGAAATACACGCCCGGTGTATCCGGCAACCGCAGTCGCCAGCCGTTCGCACGTCGTTCGGGGCGTGCATCGGTCAGGTCGCCTCGCACATCATAGAGCGCCATGTACTCCACAAGGTCCTCGGCGTTCTGTCTGATCTCCACCAGGCCATCCAGTGTGGGGTTCGGCAGCACCACAAGGCGCTCTGAGGGCCGTTGTGCAACACCTAGCGGACCAAGGGCCACCGAATCCGCCGCTATCAGGATCGGGGTGCCGTCGCTTTCCGCAAGCATCGTTCGGAAGCTGTCGATACGTGCCGATTGGAAGGCGAACATCTCCGCGTTCCACGCCGGGGGCATGGTTTGGAAGAAGACCTCGGCCGTCGCGAAGAGCGCTTGCGTGTTGCCGTTCAGGGCCACGTGGTAGTGTATGGCGTCCGTGCCGCTGCCTTCTTCGTGCTGTAGGTTCCGGTTGAAGTCGGGGTCGTTCAACACGCCGCCAGCCAGTCGTGTGGTGTCGTAGCTCGGATGGCTCGTGAGGAAACCGAGCGGTACCAATCGGTTGTCTTTCAACGGCGTCTTGGCGCGCTCCAGTACCGTGGTCTCGTTGCCGTTCACATCGCCCATCACCAGTTCATAGATCTGCACTTCATCATTGGTGCGGATCACATCGTAATGAGGTTAGTGGGTGGTGTCGTGCCCGATCACCTCGTGGGTGCTGTCGAAGGCTCCGCTCACGAAGAGCGTATCACCACCGGCCGTGCGCACCACGAAACGCACGAAGGCGCGGCGCGAAGGATAACCGCTCGGGAAGCGATGCCCGGCGCGGTTCTGCAGGTGAACACGGAAGTAGGCCGTGTCGCTGGTGCGTTCTTCCAACGTCACATCCACATCCAGGGTGCGTTGCGTCAGCAAGCGGTCCGTTCGCGCAATGGTGCTGTCGAACTGCGCTTCGGTCGCTGGTATCGCCAAGGCTTCCCGGTTGGCCTTCATGATCTCCAGCATATGCTTGTTGCCACCCACCAGGTGGTGCAGCCCGAAAGGTGTTTGTCCATTTAAGAATGCATACTCCGCCGCAAGGATCACCGGCCCTGCGATACGTGGCATATGGCAGGTGTTGCACTGTGTTCCGTTGGCACTGTACACGCTGTTCTTCCATTCGTGGTAGGTGGCCTGTTCCACGAACTGGTCGCCGGTGTAGTTGCCGTCCAGATCCACGGTTTGGGTGATCAGTGTGTGGCAACCGGCGCACACCTCGCTGTTCACGATGTGCTCGCCGAAGCCTGGTGTCAATCCAACGAAGAATTCCATGATCGCCGGGTTGATCTGGTCGTCGGCGTAGGGGCCGTACACGTGGGCACTGTCGAAGTGTACATCGCCGCTGAAGTAGTTGCCAGCGGGTCCCGGGCTTTGCATGTGGCAGGCCAAGCAACTAACACCATCACTGGCGAGCACGCTCGTATCCAGCATGGCCAGGGTGAAGGGTGGTCGACCTGCCATACGCTCCTCATGCATCGCCAATGGTGCATGGCAGCTCAGGCATTTGTTGCTCAAGGCGTCACTGTGGCCAGGGTTCACCAGCACTTCATGGTCCAGCTTGGCGCGGAAGAACGGATCGCGCGCGCTGTTGGCCATGATGCCGCTGCGCCAATCGTCCACCACGTTCACGTCGTGGCCCGTGGCCGGGTCTATGCTTGCCTCGCCCAATAGATCACGACCGTGGCAACCGGCACAACGCCCGCTGGTCCAGAAGTAGTCGCCTTGCAGTACTGGCAACGAGTCCAAGCCACTGCGGTAGAGCGTTAGGGCCAAGCGGCCGTGTGGGCCGAGCACCGGGCGGTTCGCTTCGGTCCACCCGGCAAAGACCAGCACCACCGTTAATACGGTCAACAACAGGCGCACCGATCGAGGTAGGCGAGGCATGGGCGAAAGGTAGCGGGAAGCCGGTGGTACCGCCAGACGATGGTTCCACCAGCCCATGAACGCCAACGGACCGGAAAGGGTTCAGTAGAACCAGAAGAGCAACAGCAGGCCGCCCAGGGCGATCCATAGCGATACATCCGGCCGTCGTTCGCGCAGGTAGGTCTCCATAGCGGTGTTCAGACGCCGGATCTCTTCCGCGTCACACCATTTCCGATGACAATGCGTTGTTCATCAAGGGTGGTATAGGAGGGATACACCGCCATCCGACGGACTACTTTCGCCGCATGCTTCGTTCTGGTCTCTATCGCTGTTCATCCCTTGTGCTGCTTTGGCTGGCAACGCTCACCGTTCTCGGCCAAGGGGCCCAACCCTTCGTGGAGTATTGGGATGCCAAGACCAAAGTGAAGCGCAGCGAGGGCCTTATGGTGAATGGCCGCGAATGGGGCGAATGGAAGTTCTACGAC
>JAEYWT010000234.1 GCA_023428865.1 Bacteroidota bacterium
CAAGCGTTGGGAGTGACCGAGCTGGAGCTGTTGGTACTGGGGCTTGGCGATACGGTTACCCGTTTGCGTCCGGAATTCGCAGCACTGCTCGGCGGAATGGAAAAGCTGGGCCATGTGATGGCACTTACCCGTAACGATGATGTGGTGCATGAGCGCAAAGGCACTTACCTGAACCCATCGTTGGGGCAGGGTCCTGTGGGCTTATTCGTGGGCGACGATATCGACCTGCGCATCTTCTGGGGTCCTTGGGGCCATGCATTCGCAGTGAGCGAAGAAGGCAAAGGCGCTCCACGCCAGAGCCTCCAGTTCTTCGGGCATGACGGCGAGGCCATCCACAAGATCTACCTCACCGAAAAGAGCAACACCGCTGCCTTCACTGAATTGGTGGCCGCTTTCCGCTCGGAAGACCAAAGCGATGCGGTGACCGTGCAGCCCCGCAAGGCACCACAGGGCGAAATGCCCGATAGCGCCATTGATGCGAACGGGCTGCGCGAAGCGTGGTTGGGCCTGAAGGACACACACGACTTCTACATGCTGCTGGGCCGTTTCCGGGTTACCCGCACACAAGCCCTACGCCTCGCTCCTGCTGGTGACTATGCCGTTCCAGTGGACAACAAAGCCCTGCGCCAAGTACTGACCAAGGCTGCTGAACAGAACCTACCCATCATGGTGTTCGTCGGCAACCCGGGCATGATCCAGATCCACACCGGACCAGTGAAGAACGTGGTGGATGCGCGAGGCTGGTTCAATGTACTGGACCCGGAATTCAACCTGCATGTGCGCGAAGAGGCGATCACCCAGAGCTGGATCGTGCGCAAGCCCACCACCGATGGCATGGTAACGGCACTGGAATGTTATGACGACAAGGGCAACCAACTTGTGCAGGTCTTCGGGAAACGCAAACCCGGCATACCCGAACTGGAAACGTGGCGCACCTTGGCCGCTGAAGTAGAGCGCAACTTGCGCGCCTGATGGAGCCGAGCACGAATACCCAACGCGAGAAACCGAACTGGCTCAAACGCCTGGGTTGGGCGGGCTTCCTCTTCTTCCTGCTGAAAGGTCTGGTGTGGCTGGCCGTTCTTGCAGGGGCCGGCACACTCTGGGCCTGTTGATCGAACGTACACCTGAACCCCGCATCGGCTCCTCGGAGTTGGTGCGGGGTTCTTTTCTTCGACTCTTCACTGCTTTCAATCTGGGTCTTCAAGAACGGTTTCGACCCAACTTTGTAACACCATGCTCACCGCTGCGGATATTGCCTGGCACATGCGCTGCCATGCCGTTGCACTTCGGCATGAATGGATCACGCCCAACGCAATGCTCTATGCGTGGGAAAGTGATCTGCTCACCGTAACGCCTGAGGGTTTCGTGTGCGAAGTAGAGGTGAAGTGCTCGCGCAGCGACCTGCTCAACGACCTGAAGAAGCCCAAGCACAGGCAGGGCATGCTAATGAACGGCGCCTTCATGGAGAAGCGGAACGGCAAAGCACCTACACGGAACGAAGCCCATGAGGACAACCGAAGACGTGCTGGCGAAACCGTGTGCCGACGCCCGAACTACTTCTGTTTCGCCATGCCGTGTGCGATCTACCGCAAGCTGAAAGGCGTTCATCTTCCAAGCTATGCCGGTGTGTTCACCGTGGATGAGGAAGGGCGCGTGTTCGAGGAGAAACGTCCCATCCAGCTACATGGTGAACGGATCGCCCAAACGGATCTGCTCGGTCTGGCCAAGCGTATGCACCACCGGTATTGGGAAGAACTGAAGAGAACGAAATACAGCAACATGCTGCAAGTCGCTGCGGACAGCGAAGAATGACCGGCATGGCCTACCTTGGCACTAAACCTCCGTGCCATGATGCGATCGATACTACTCCTTGGCCTTATCTCCTTCACGCTCCAACTCTTCGCTGCTTCCGGCGGACCCGATGCATACGGCTACATCTGGCGCGATAGCAACGAGCCGGACGGGCCGGTTTACTCTTGGACCGACATCACCAGCACCGGCATGATGATCGAGGGCCTTGCCGACGACAACATCATCGGCCCGATCACCATGATCACTGACCATCCGTTCTATTGGTATGGTCGCAAGAACATCTGGATCGGCAGTAACGGTTACATCGCCTTCAACAGCGGCAACATCGCTTCGCCCTTCCCCAACATTCCCACTGCTGGTGGGGTGAACGACTACATCGCAGGCCTCACCTCCGACCTCAACTTCAGTGGCACGAACAACCCCGGACGCTGCTACGTGTTGGACAGTAACGACGAGACCATCATCTCCTATGTCAACGTGCCGTACTGGAGCCCCACCGCACCGGGTTACACCGGCAGCAGTACTTTCCAGATCGTACTGAACAAATTGGACAGCACCATAACCGTCCATTACCAGAACATCAGCGGCACCACGCAGAACAACGACCTGCTCATCGGTATCGAAAGTGTGGCGGGTAGCATCGGCTTGCAACATTCGGCAGACACTTATCCACCAAGCAACTTCGCCATCCGTTTCTACATGCCACCGTCTTCCACGCTCGACATCATTGACGCCACGGTCGCTTACAACACGGCGCCAGGTAACCATGGTCGCTTCCTTTCGCGGAACGGGAACACGTTCGGGCTTGCCACGAACATCCTGAACACCGGCAACGTGGATCTGCAGAACATCGACGTACAAGGGGCTGTTCGGAACCAGGCTAATGTGGTGCAGGTGAACGCCACATCGCAGATCAGCGAACTGGTGGCCACGCTTGGCACCAACGTGTTCTTCAACGCCTCGTTCGACCCGACCACCGCCGGCACCTTCACCTATACCACAACGATAAGCGGCATTGCCAATGAGCTGGTCACCTCCAACAACAGCAAGGTGCAGGAACTGGTGGTGATCGACACCACACTCGCGACCCACCGGCTCACCTATGCGGGCACCAGCGATGATGGCGTTGGCTTGAGTTGGAACGGAGGCAATGGTGGTGTAGGTGTTTTCCTACGCCCACCCTATTACCCCGCTTACGCCGCGGCCACCACAGTGCGCATCGTCAACAACTTCGGTGGTGCCAGTTTCAGCATGAAGGTGTACGATGACGATGGACCGCAGGGCTCGGCGGGGACTTTGTTGGATTCGATGACCGTGGCCGCAGCGAATGTGATCATCGGCGACATGACCATTCCACTAAGCGCACCGTTGACGATAACCGAAGGTGGGGTGTACGTACTCTGGTATATGAACGGTGCTGATATCAGTATTGCACAGGATATCGTTCCGCCGTTCTCCTTGAACACCTACGAGGTCCTCGGTGGAACCTGGGCAGAATACCGTGATCGCGAGAACGTCGACTTCCATATCGGACTCAACCTCGTGCAAGCACCTGTTCCGGACATCGGGGTGAGCGGATTCTTCGGCACTGCGCCAGGCCAGAACATCGTGGACCCCATCACCGTGCGGGTGTGGGTGAACAACTACGGCACCTTGGCCGCTACGGGCTTCAACCTGCACTACCAATTCGCGGACGGACCAGTGGTCACCGCGCCATACACTGGTGCATCCATCGCTCCCGGCGCCCAGGTGCTGTTCAGTTTCCCGCAGTTGTTCGATCCAGACCAGACCACCACCGATCAGCTTTGTGCGTGGAGCTCTTGGGTCGACGACGTGTCCACCGACAATGACACCACGTGCGTACTGGTGAACGTGTTCATCGGTATCGCCGAGCGGAACTTGCTCGACCTACAGGTGTACCCGAATCCCTCCACGGGCCTTGTCTCTGTGGAAGGCGTGCTTCCTGGATCATATGAACTACAGCTCTTGGATGCGACCGGGCGTCTAGTGCTCTCCAACCAGCGGATCGTAGCAGCAGGGCCGTTCATGTTGGAGCTGCAAGCTCTGCCGGCGGGAGCCTATCACCTCCATATACGCAGTGCCGAACAACACTACCACGCGCCCTTGCTATTACTGCGGTAGTCTTCGCGCGCTGCCCGTTACCTTTGAACGCCCCTTCAGAACGAAGGGGCGTTCCTTATCCTGTCGGTATGCCGAAGAACACATCCCTCCTCCTGATCATCTGGAACCTGCTGCTTTCCGCCCTGCTGGGTTGGAGCCTGATGCGAAAACCATCCGCTAACACATCTTCGGCCGACCAGCTTTCCACCGACAACGAACTGATGATCGCCCCAGCAGCGCGCGACACGGCGGCTTTGCAGCATGCACGCATCGCCTTCTTCTACATGGACAGCGTGCAGAAGAAATACGAACTGATCGCCGAGAAGGACAAACGCTTCCGAAGCGAAGGGCAGCGGTTGGAGAACAGCCTGAAGGGTGAAATGTCCAAAGCACAGGCGCGCTACGAAGAACTGATGCGCAAAGACCACACGTATAGCACCCAAGCAGAAGTGGCCAAGGACGAACAGGAACTACAAGGATTGATGGCACGCATACAAGGGCAACAAGCCAACAGCGAAGAACAGCTGGCAAGACTGGAAGCCCAAATGCTCACCGAGATCACCAAGGAATTGCGTGACTACTTGGAACTCTATAACAAGAGCGCCGGGTTCGATTACATCTTCAGTGTGCAGAACGGTGGTCAGGTGTGGGTGGGCAATACCGGCCTGGACATCAGCGACGCCTTGATCAATGGATTGAACGAGCGGCACCGCGCTACGAAAGCCGCTGGAAAGTGAAGGACATGGGACCACTGGACGAGAAAAGACAGAACAACATCGCGAGCTACGTGATCAGCATGTGGCACGTGGAGGATCTGATGCGTGCGAATGACCTCGACTTGGCGAGGGTGGAAGAGTTGCTGATCACCCCGATGGAGGGTGACGAAAGCACCAAAGAAGACATCAAGGAATGGTATGCGGACATCATCCACCGCATGCGAGAAGAAGGACTGGAGAAACGCGGTCACCTGAGCGAGGTGGAAGAAGTGGTGAACGAACTTGAATTCCTACACCAGACCCTCGTGGATGTGATGCACGATGCCGAATACGACGCCCTGCATGCGGCTGCGAAACCCGGAATAACCGCCTTGCAGACACAGGCCGATGACCAAGCCGAAGGTCCGATCGGCACCTGCTTCACCGCCATCTATGGCGTGATGTTACTGCGGGCACAAGGCAAGGACGTGAGCGAGAGCACAGCCGAAGCGGAAGGACATATGCGCAGGATGCTCGAATACCTGAGCTACCATTACAAGCAGATGCGCAAGCTGCCAGGGGTATCCTTGAATTGACCACGACCGGGATGGCACGCCGTTCGCTTCTGATCCCACGGACCATGCGCGCCTGGCTGACCTACCTACTCATGATCGCTAGCCTGCTGCCCGTGTTGGGGCAGAGCGGCACAGGCGGTGAAAGCGGCCGTATCGAACTGCTCAACGCCGACCGAGGTGAATACGATGATCGTATAGCACCTGGCGCACAGCGGCTGAAGGGCAACGTTCGCTTCAAACACAAGGAGGCGTTGATGCGCTGCGACAGTGCCTACCTGTTCAAAGACCAACGCGTGCAAGCCTTCGGACATGTGGTGATCGACCAGGGAGATACCTTGCATGTACAGGCCGATCGCGCGCTCTACAACGGTAACGACCGCACCGCCCGACTTGATGGTAACGTGCTCATGCGCAACAGCGACATGGAATTGAGCACCCCGTCTTTGGACTATGACCTGCGCAATCGCCGGGCCGTATACAGCGCCGGAGGTCGCATCACCAGTCGCAGCGGTGGCAATGTGCTCACCAGCGACCTGGGCACCTACCTCACCAATGCACGTAAGTTCATCTTCAGTCGCAATGTGTTGCTTGCCCACCCGGAACGCACCATCACGAGCGACACCATGCATTACGTAACGTCCACCGGGATCGCGGAATTCTTCGGGCCTACGCGCATCGAACAGAAGAACACCACCATCCGAACGCTGCGCGGCCAGTACGACACCAAGAACGAGAAAGCCCGTTTCAGCAAACGATCGGTGATCGACAATGAGGGGAGAACGTTGGAAGGAGACAGCCTGCACTACGACCGTAAGACCGGCGAAGGCCAAGCCTGGGGCCACGTGGTGGTGAGCGATACGGCCAGCGATATGATCGTGCGCGGTGAGAAAGGGCGGTACAACGAGATCACCGAAAAAGCCGTGATCACCGGGCATGCCGAATTGGAACTGTGGATGGGCAATGACACGCTCTTCCTGCATGGCGACACGCTCTTCACCACACCGGACAGCAGTGGCAAACGCGTACAAGCACATCGCAACGTGCGTTTCTTCCGGGCCGACATGCAGGGCGCTTGCGACACCTTGATCTACAGCGAAGCCGATAGCTTGATCAGCCTTTTCAACGACCCGATCCTCTGGAGCGGCACTGACCAGATAACCGGAGACCACATCCGTATCGCCCTGCGCGATGGCAAGGCGGATAAGCTCTTCGTGGAAAAGAACGCCTTCCTGGTATCGGAGGTGGACAGCATACACTGCGATCAAGTAACCGGCACGGATATGACCGGATACTTCGGCGATGACGGATTGCGTACCCTTTATGTTGAAGGCAATGCACGCACCGTGTACTTCGCCGAAGAGACCAAGGATGGTGTGGAGAGTATCATGGGAGTGAACCGTGCGGACTGTAGCCGGATCCGCGTGGGCTTGAAAGATGGCAAAGTAAACACCGTCACTTTCCTGGACCGACCCGATGCGATCCTATATCCATTGGAAAAAGTACCGCCCGAGGAGTTACGCATGCAAGGCTCGGAATGGCGCTCCGAAGAACGGCCCTTAGACCGCGAAGACATCTTCCGATCACTGGTTCCGTGAACCGCGCGTTCGTCGGCCGGTGCTGCTCTCGGCCTTTGCCTCATGCGCCGCAACACCGAACAAGGACATGGTGGCCGCATCCAACACGGGAAGCTCCTTGAACCCTATGGTGCCATTCCGATCGACCTTGTTGCCGGTCAATTTGTTCGAATAGAGCAGTAACCGATCACCGCGGTTGGCGGTTCCCGTTGCGAAGGCCACCTCGTTCCCTTCGATCGTACAACCCTCCACATGCACCTCAGCCCTGCCATCACTACGGATAGCAGTGGCGTTCTGCGAAAGCCGTGTGTTCCGCACCAACACTTGGGCCGCTCCGTCCACCAGGATCGCATCCTTCTTCAAATTGGTGAAGGTGCCACCGAAAAGCGCCAGGGTTCCTGTGCCGATGTGAAGCCCGGTGGTGGCATTGACCTTCGCACCTACCATGACCAGTTCACGCAAGACGCCACGTACGTGATCGAGTTGAACGAACGTACGCGATGCATCCTCACACCGTAGTTCACGGATATCCAACTCGCCACCATCCACTACCAAGGCCGCATCGGCTTTGTTCTCTTGCAACACACTGGTGGTGATGATGGTACGTGCTGCACCCTGAACGGTGACCATTCCACCGCACTTGGTACCGGCAAGTTTCGCACCAGCACCACCCGATACGTAGAGCCCACTAATGGCGCATTGTTGCGACGACCCGCCGAGTACAGCAATAGCACCGAACGGCTGCGCATCTTCCTGCGGTCGGATGAATACCGGATTGCGCAAAGTGCCGCGGATGTACAGATCACCCTTTACCAAGATGCTACGCCCCGGAGCCATGAAGAGGCGAGCGCCTTGCTGCATCAACACCGCACGACCGGCCGGGAAGATGAGATCCTCGTTGATCATGTACTTCCCTCGCGGGAAGATGATGGAATCACCTTGAAGGATCAATTCAAGTCGCTTGGCAAGTGCGGATAGGCCAACGGTATCCTCCACCGCCACGGCCGCAGCTGGAGGTAGCGTCATACCGTGTACGAAGGTGGCGTGGCCCAAGCCCATAACGTGTCGGCTGCTCAGCCGCGCGGCAGCGTTGCTGTTCGCCAAGTGGCTCAACGTAATGGCCTGTTGGGGTAAACCACCCAACACCGATGCCCAGAGCGCTCGCGTGGCCGCCGTACGACGTTGTAGCTCGGGCCATTTCGTTGCCAGTTCGACTTGCAACTTCTCGAATCGCATCTTGAACGATGGCCGTTCCAACAGAGGTGTGAGCAAGTTGTACAGAACCGGCCCCGTGCTGGCTTCTCGTGTGATGGCAGGCACCTGGTAGATCGGACTGAAACGACCGTTGGACCAGTTGTACACGAAAGTGACCTGCTCGCGGCGGATATCGCGGCCATCGATCCAGGCCATGAGCAACCAGGCGGCGGCGGCGCGCTCATCCACCAAGCTGGCCAGCAGATCGGTATTGCCGCGCGATGCCTCATCGAAGGCGCGCTCCAAGATGCCACGAAGTTTAGCACGCTCCGCACTATCCGCCTTGATCACCGGGAATTGATCCTCGGGACGGTCCGGGTCGAAGCTCATCCGTACCAAGGTCGATCCGCGGATGCCGCGGCGCTCCAGGAAAGCCTCATCCGGCCACTCCTGTTGCACCTGTATGGGCAGCTCAGTTCCACAAGAAAGCACACGCGCCAACGAAAGTGTTGGGGTGATCAGTCCCAGTTCGTTCGCCAAGACTTCCAATTCCTTTGCCGTCGTGCTTTCTCGTGTAGCAGCGGTCAACAGCAGATGACGCTGCTCCTTATACAAGGCGTTGGACTTGAATCGCACGGCCCAGCCTTGCCGATCAAGTAGGTTACGAACCTCCACGGAATCACCGTAGCGCTCTCCCTCGAACCATCGTGTACGCCACGCGCCGCCACGTTGCTCTTCCAAGCATTCGTTCACTTCACTGGAAGCACCGAACCGCACTATGGCGATGGAACCCGAGGGATCCGCCGCAGGATGCCGATCGAAGAGCGATTGATAGCCGTTCCACTCTGTCGTGCCGATGTGCAGACCAGGCACTTGTCGCAGCCAGGATGAGCGACCCAATGAAAAGATGCCAATGAGGCTACCACCCACAACGGCCAGGCCGATGAGCCAAGGCACGAAGCCGACCTTACGGGGCTTGATCGACCGCTTCATCGGTAATGGCGTTGGTGATGCGCAGACCCGATGGAACTCCCGAAGGGAAGGTCACTTCAAGGTCCATGGGCTGCACGAGATAATGCTGCCAGTTAGCGAAAGGACGGTCCCAGCTGCCTTCGGGAAGCTTGAGGTCGCGGTGTAGCACCACCGACCACCAACCATCGATGCGCTTCGCGGTAAGCGTATCATTGCCCGCGACCAGCTCTGGCGGCTTTTCGTCGAAGCTTCGCCAACGTAACTCATAGGGCACTTCGTTGGCGGTTGAGAGGTGTAGCGACGTTCCACGTTCCACCTTCACCGTGTTATCGGTAAGGCGCTTCAGTGTCCTATCCCAGTACGCGTTCACGGTGGCGCGCATGTTGGCGAATGAACTGATCACGTGAACGATGGAGTTCCGATGCACGTCTGATGGGACGAGGGAGACATGGCCGAATTTGTTGCGATCGGCAAGCACCGAAGGTTTGATCAGCTCGATCATACGATCGTACTCACGGGTGAAGGCGCCTGAGGCGTGCAGATCCATTAGGCCTTGATAAGCGTATCGATCACGCAGCAACCGGAACTCGGGGATACGCAGGAACCAGTGTGCCAATGCATCGTTGATGAAATAGAGCGGCTCCCCTTCCGGAGGGAACATGAGCAACGCATCCCAGAAGATCGGATAGAACAACCCTGTTCGTTCGGACATGACCAGCCACTGGTTGTGGAACTGGTCCATGTGTTTGGTATTCACCACCAGCATGGCTGCTAGGTACCGCGCGTAAGCATCGACATCGATCAGTTTCTCTAGCGTATCGCGCCGGAATGGTAGCGTGAGCGTACTATCGTCGATCACGTTCACCAACGCCTTCAGCCGTTGATGCGCCATGGTACTATCGGCATCACTCTCATACTCCCAGTTCGAAGCACTGCGCCAGAGGGTCCGTTTTTCCGGGATACTGCGAGCTGTGATCGGGGCGTACTCTCCCTTGTAAACGGGCACCTGTTGCTTGGCGAGATTGCGGTTTCGCTCGAAGTCGCCACTGGGCTGCTCGTAAGCCTCCATCACACCATAGTCGCGCTCATTCAGGCGAACGAAGACCATTTCGTTCCACGGCACCGCCACACCAATGCGCCCTGCTATCCAAAGGCCCATGTGGTTGTTGAGCATGTTGAACGACTTCGGGTTGATGAAGTTGATCTTCCGATAGGGCGCGAAAGGGTTATTCTTCCTCAACCGCAGGCGGAACGATTTCTTATCACCCAGGTAATGCGACGCGCTGTAGATGCCCCGGTAGCGGAACTTTGCTGGATGTGCCACCCCATGCTCAACTAGAGTTGCGGGCTTGTTCCGTCCACCGCTCCAGGGCAGATCGCTGTTCAGGGAATCGAGGTAAGCCTGGTCTATGTTCACCTCCACTACACGAAGGCGATGGG
>JAEYWT010000242.1 GCA_023428865.1 Bacteroidota bacterium
GAAGCGTTCCGGACTGAAATCCGGGTCGTGCGCATCGTTGATCCCGATGCTGAAGACGACCAGGTCCGGCTTGATCACCGCCAACTCACGCACGAACTGCTGGCAGCGCAACCAGCTGGTGGTGCTGGCTCCATTAACGCCGTTGGCATGGTAGAAGAAACCTGGATCATCACTTTCCAGGGTGATGCCGTACAGGGTGAAACGCCGCTGATCGGGTGCTGTCTTCTGAAAGCGCAGATACAAGGTGTCCACGTAGTGGTCGTACTGGAATTCGGTATAGCCACGCTTCATATCCACACTTCCTTCGATGTGGACGTTCGGGTCCTTGCTGTAGGCGGTCACCGTGTAGCTGCTGTCCATGCGGTGCATCACCTTTACCCGGTTGAACTGGTAGCCGCTGTAGACCTCGCCACGGAAGCTCACTTTCAACGTTGTGAGCGTATCGGTGGTGGTGACGGAATACCCACTGATGCCGAGTGCCGCCGTATCCGCACGCGTCACGTTCTTCACGCTGGTCCAGCGGCCGGTGTACACCGGGTTGTACCAATACGGGTTGTTCGTCTTCGCCATGTTGTAGGGGAAGATGAAGCCACGGCCACCCTTCACCCCCGGCACCACGTTCTGCAATCGGCTTCGCATCTGCATGGTCCACATGTCGGCTTGGATGTGCGATCCGCCGAACTGTGCGATGTGTACCTGACCCGTACCCTCGAGCAGCAACTTGTCCAACTTCTTATGGTAACGCTCCCACGTTTGTTTGTCCCCGGGGAAATGGAGCTTGTTCGCTGTAGCATCCACCACGCTCAGTTCCGGCAAGCGCACTGGGTTCTCTTGTGCGAGTGCACGTGGTGAGAAGTGGAGGAGAGCAAAGAAGAGTACTAGGCAGAGCGTGTACGAGCGAGCGTGTGTTGCACCCTTTTCCAACTGTGGTTTTGTTCCTTCGCTGATCATGATCGTGGCCACTCAGTTCTGTTTGGCAGCATAATAGGCTGCGAAATCGTTGATCAACGCGGTGTAGAACAGTTCGCCCACTTTCTTGGAGCCTTGTGGACTGAAGTGGGTGTAGTCCGTTGCTGCCAGCGGAGGATCGGCATTCACCCAACTGACCATACTGTTGCGACCACCCATTGCCTCGTACATATCCCAGAACACAGCGCCTTGGGCCAGGGTGTTCACCTTCATGGCATCGCGCACCTCTTCCAGCAACGGCCGCGTAACGTAGTTCTCGCCGTCCTTGATGCTCATATCACTGGGGCCGATCACGATGATGGATGCGCTGGGCATCATCTTCTTGAACCGCGCGATCTGTGCGCCGAAGAAGCGGCCGTACTGTGCGGCATCCTCAGGCCCTTTCAGGTTCGGCACCACGTTGCCACCGTATTGCAGGATGAGCAATTGCACACCGAGGTCGTTGTACATGGTGCGCAGCAAAGCCTGGTCTGTCTTGCGGAACTCGTAGCCCGCGGCACCGCGTGCGGCGATGTTGTCCATGGCAATGCCTGTGCGACCTTCGAGCGAGATACCGTATACATCGGGACTATCGGCGCCCTTGAAACTGAGCAGGATCTCTTCTGGCGTAGCGGCGAACCTCCAGGTACGGATGAGCAGTTGGTCCGCTGGCTCGATCGTTTCCGAGCTCACCACACTCCCGTTCGTACGCAGCTCCATGGTCACAGGTGCGCGGTGCCAACCGTAGTACAGTTTCATCTCAGTGAACTGCTGTGCTTTGCCGAACGCACGGCGCAAGGGTTTCAGCAGAATGGTCGCTTCCTGTTCCTCCTCGCCCACCGGCACAGTGTCGGGCATGATCGGTGTGAAGCGCGAGAAGGAGGAAAGCACACCGAAACGATCATGCTGTTGCGTGGGATCCTTCTTCCCCATCACGCTGTAGCGCGTCCAATTCGCGCTGATCACACGGTCCACACTGAAGCTGGGAACGATGTCGGCCACGGCGATCAATCCGGGTCCACTTCCACCGAACTGGGTCTGCAGTTTGTTGCGCACGTAGGACGTGATCCGATCACCTTCGAGCTGCGAATCACCGTAGTGCATGATGCGCATGGGCTTCGCACCCGCACGTGCTGCTTCCAGCTTGGCGAACAAGGGCCACAGCACGCTCTTATCACCATTCGGGTAGTGCAGGGCGATGCGCTCTTCCAACGGTTTCAATTTGGTGGTATCGAAAACGAAGGGTTCCACTACCAGTGCAGAGCTATCCACTTCGGCAACCGTGTCCAACAAAGTGGTGGCATCCACCGTGGCAGACGAATCCGTTACCACGGCCAGGATATCGCTGATGTCCACCTGTTCGTCCGCCTCGCCTTGGAGCAACTCCCGGGGATCGGGCATGCGAAAGCTGAACCCATTCCCCAGTGATAGCCCATCCTGCGGCAAGGCCAGCCCCAGCACACCCAACACAGCCAGTACGGCCAACAGGAAGGCTAGCACCTGTAGCGGTTTCATCGGCTGGGGATCTTCAAGGTCTGACCGGGCTTGATGGTGGAGCTGATGCCGTTCACCTCCATCAAGTGCTGCGCGGTAAGCCCCGGATAACGCCGTGCGATACCGAACAAGGAATCACCCGCGCGAACGGTGTAGGAGACGAAACCTTCAGCATTCGGCTGCGATGCATCCACCGAGTGTTCATCCGTTCGGGAACGTGGCAGCTCGTTCGTTGGTCCTTCCCCATCGGGCAATTGAGGTTCGGGTTCGGTGGACTTCACCAGTTCGCGTTTCTTCACCTTCACCAACAAGGTGCGGCCCGCGTTGATGCGATCGCTCTTCAAGTTGTTCCACGCCTTCAACTGCCTCACGGTCACCTTGTGTTTTGCGGCGATGCTCCCCAGGTTGTCTCCTCTACGAACGGTGTACCGGATGCTCTTCTCCACCACCACGCTCACCAGTTGCTCCGCCTCGCTGGCCGCGGTCTGTTCACGCTCTACGGCCAGCTCCTTTTCCACCGCCGGGATGGAATCGCGCATGGCCATATACCGCTCGGCCATGCGGCGGGGGACCATGAAGCTGTTCCCACTGGGCACACGGCCACTGCACAGGATCGGATTCAAGGCTTGCAAACGGGGCAGCGGCACATGCAGCACGGCAGCAATGGAGCGTATGTGTAGTTCTCGATCGGCGATCAAGGTATCGGCCGGTTCCCACGGCAATACCTCCAACGGTTCCAAGCCCAGTTCGTCCGCGTTGCTGGTCAGGTGGATGAAGGCCATCAGGATCGGCAACACCTCCTGCTCCCCTTCCGTGAAATGCGGATACAAGGTGCGCAGGTCGCTCGCGCCACCGGTGCGTTGTTGTGCCCGCGTAACGTTCGCTGGTCCACACGAGAAGGCCATGATGGCAAGGCTCCAGTCCTGGTAGCGCGCATGCAGATCGCTCAGGTAACGCCCTGCGGCCATGGTGCTCTTCACATCATCGTGCCGCTCGTCGATCTCGCGTGTCACCTGTAGCCCGTACTTCAACGCGACAGGATAGGTCAGCATCCACAGGCCCGCTCGTCCGTTATGCGACACGGCCTGCGTGTTCATGGCCGAGAGTGCCATGGGCAGATATTTCAGGTCGGTGGGCAGGCCGCGCAGGGCAAGCTCCTTCTCGATCATGGGGAAGTAGAGCTGGCTTATGCCGAGCAACACGCGGAACTGCTGCCGCAGCGGCTCGCCATAGAGGTCTGCATAAAGCACCACGTTGCTGTCGGCGAACACCGGGATCCCTGGCGCCTCCTGTTTCAGGTCTTCATACAGGTTACGGGTATCCACCGCCCGCACCACACCGCGTCCGGTGGAAGGCCCCAACTCCGTCATGCGCTCGGTAACGGCCCAGGTGTTCATGAGGCTATCAGTGCGCCAGGTGATCTGCGCACCGCAAGCAAGGCCCCACAAGAGCAGTGGTGAGAGGAGGATATGCCGCCAGCTTGGCATCGACCTGTAAAACAAGGTGGTGGTCCGCGTGTAAGTCACTTTACTCAGCGCTAGTTGTCCACGCGTTGGTGTTCAGTTGAACGATCTTTGTGCCATGTTCCGCAACCGCCTGCAACGAACCACCATCGCTCTCGCGTTGGCACTTCCATCCGTGGCGGCATTTCCACAATTCCTGCAACCCCTACCCGGTACCGCTGCAACAGGCAGCACCAGCAACACCATGACCATAGAGATCTGGAGCGATGTCGTTTGCCCCTTCTGCTACATCGGCAAACGCGAATTCGAGAATGCCCTGCAACAGTTCGACCATAAGGCCGACGTGAAGGTGGTGTGGAAGAGCTTCGAGCTGGACCCCAATGCGCCCGCACGCAGCGAACACGATATGTACGGCATGCTCGTGAGCAAATACGGCGGCACCCGCGACGATGCCAAAGCCCGTGTGCAAGGCGTGGTGGACCGCGCGAAGACCGTGGGACTGGACTACCAGATGGACAAGGCCGTGATCGGCAACTCGTTCGATGCGCACCGCTTGATACAACTGGCCAAGACCAAGGGCAAGGGTGCCGAAGCCGAAGAGCGCTTGTTCAAAGCCTACTTCACCGAGGGTATCCACCTGGCCGACCACGCCAGCCTCGTGCGACTTGGCCAAGAGATCGGGTTGGACAAGGATGAAGTCTCCACCATGCTGGCGAGCACCCGCTTCACCGACGAAGTGCGTACCGATGAGCGCGAGGCACAACAACTGGGCATACGTGGTGTTCCGTACTTCGTGATCGACCGACGCTATGGTGTAAGCGGCGCACAACAGAGCGCGCATTTCCTAGGCGCCTTGCAACAGGCGTGGACGGAGCGTAACGCGAAGTGATTCAGCGCTTGCCCGCAGCCAGCAAGCCACACAAGTGGAACAGCAGGCGCGCGCCCACGTTCGCATCCCACTCATCGTGTTTGCCCGGTGAAACTTCCACTAGGTCGAACCCGATCACCGTACGACCGCTTTGTACCAAGCGCGAGAGCAGGTAAGCCGCCTCTTCATAATGGAAACCGCCCGGCACCGGTGTGCCCGTGTTGGGGCACAAGGTGGGGTCCAGGC
>JAEYWT010000118.1 GCA_023428865.1 Bacteroidota bacterium
ATCGTGTACCGCGCCTCAACGGACAATTTCGTGGTGATGGACCGGCATTGCCCCTACCAGCCCGCCGAATTCTGTCGCGTGTTCGTAGATGATACCGAGATCATGGCGCGTGATACCGCCTGCTGCCAATCGGCTTTCAGTATCGTAGATGGCACGGTGATCCAAGGGCCGGCCGCACTGAACCTGCAACGGTACAACACCACCTTCAACGGTACTATCCTACGGATCTACAACTGAACCGGACCCAGGGAAAATGAAAAGGCCCGCCTGGTAGCGGGCCTTTTTCTTGTGGTAGTCGAGGATCAGTAGCGGTAAGCGTCGCTCTTGTAAGGTCCGCTCTTCGCTACGCCGATGTAGTTGGCTTGCTTGTCGTTGAGCTCTGCGCGCTCCACGCCGATCTTGGCCAAGTGCAGGCGTGCCACCATTTCATCGAGATGCTTGGGAAGCACGTACACCTTGTTCTCGTAGTTGGCACTGTTCTGCCAGAGCTCGAGCTGGGCCAAAGTCTGGTTCGTGAAGCTATTGCTCATCACGAAGCTGGGGTGACCCGTAGCGCAACCCAAGTTCACCAAGCGACCTTCGGCCAGGATGATCACATCCTTTCCGTTGATGGTGTACTTATCCACTTGCGGCTTGATCTCCACTTTGGTGTGACCATGGTTCTTGTTCAACCATGCCATATCGATCTCGTTGTCGAAGTGGCCGATGTTGCACACGATGGCCTTGTCCTTCAGGGCCTCGAAATGTTCGCCACGAACGATATCACAGTTGCCGGTGGTGGTAATGACGATATCCGCACGGGGAGCGGCCTTGGCCATGGGCTTCACCTCGAAACCGTCCATGGCCGCTTGAAGGGCGCAGATGGGGTCGATTTCGGTAACGATCACACGTGCGCCAGCACCTTGTAAGGATGCTGCGGTGGCTTTGCCCACATCGCCGTAACCAGCCACAACGGCCACTTTACCGGCCATCATCACATCGGTAGCGCGGCGGATGGCGTCCACGGCGCTTTCCTTACAACCGTACTTGTTGTCGAACTTGCTCTTGGTAACGCTGTCGTTGATGTTGATCGCGGGCATCACCAGTGTGCCGTTCTTCTCGCGCTCCATCAGGCGGTGTACGCCGGTGGTGGTCTCTTCGCTGAGGCCCTTGATGCCTTTCACCAGCTCGGGGAACTTGTCGAACACCATGTTGGTGAGGTCGCCACCGTCATCGAGGATCATGTTGAGCGGCTTGCCACCTTCGAAGGCGAACAAGGTCTGCTCGATGCACCAATCGAATTCGGTCTCGTTCATGCCCTTCCAAGCGTAAACGGGAATGCCTGCTGCAGCGATGGCGGCAGCGGCATGGTCTTGTGTGCTGAAGATGTTACAGCTGCTCCAAGTGACCTCGGCGCCGAGTTCCTTCAAGGTCTCGATGAGCACAGCCGTCTGGATGGTCATGTGCAGGCAACCTGCGATACGAGCTCCTTTCAGTGGCTTTTCCTTGCCGTACTTCTCGCGTAAGGACATCAAGCCGGGCATTTCTGCTTCGGCCAGTTCGATCTCTTTGCGGCCCCACTCGGCGAGGGACATATCCTTCACTTTGTACTTGAGCTGCTCTTTGGTCTCCGGCATGGTCGTGTTCATTGGCCGCAAAGGTAGGGGTTTGTTGGGTCGGATGGCAAGCGTTGAGAATTCGTGGGCCCTGATGCAAATGGCTGTTATTCAGCATTTAGCACAAGTGACTTACCCACATAAGGACTTTACGTGCCCATGCTAAACCGATGAACAGTGGTTTTGTTCGCTGGCTGCCTCGGAGCCTTCATGAAGAAGTTCCCCAACAGGCTCTCAGCGGGATACGGCTTCTTGGTAGAGACGCTCGGTGTCCGCCGCTTTCTTGGCCCAAGTGAATTCAGAGACCACGCGCTGGTGGCCTGTCTCTCCAAGCTGCTTCCGTAAGTTGTTGTCAGCGGCGAGCTTGCGCATGGCGGTTGCCAGGTCGTCGATCACTTGCGGGATATTCCGCGCTTCAATGGCGAAACCAGTGCTATCGCTCACATACACCCCCGGCCCACCGAGCTTCAGACATACCACGGGTTTGCGCATCTCCATGGCCTCGAGCAGAACGAATCCGCCGGAATCGTGCAAGCTGGGATGGACCAGCACATCGGCCATCTGGAATTGTGCCAGGCCATCGCGCCAAGGCAATTCACCGGTGAAGGTGACCTTGTCCCGAATGCCCAACCGATCCACCAAGGCTTGCAGACGGCCCATCTCCGGCCCATTACCCACCACCACGAATTCGGCATGAGGCAAGTCGGCTTTGGCGAAGGCTTCCAGTCCGAAGTGGAAACCTTTCCAGTGCAAGAGCCTACCAACGCTAATGAAACGCACTTTGCCATCGGCCGGGCGCGGCTCGTGATCGCCTAGGCCACCGGGGGTGATCCCGATGCTGGACATCACGCGAAGGTCCTTCACCCCCAACCGACGCATGCGTGCGGCGGTGTCCTCCGAACAGGCTACGGCGATGGTAGATGCTTTCGCTGTGCGCGATAATGCCGGATCACGTTCGAAGACCCAGCGCATCAGCGCACGGAGGTTCTCCTCGAACAAGCCCTTCAACCCTACTCCGCGCAGGAACCCAGGCGGCGCGGATTCCCCGCCACCCAATGGACCCCAAACGAAGGGTATGCCCAACGCAGCACCGGCACTTGGCATCCAGTAGCGCACGTAGGTGACATGGTGTACCAGATCGAACCGATGCTCTGCATGCATGCGCTTGGCCAGCTTGGCAGCGCCGATGTTCCAG
This sequence comes from Bacteroidota bacterium, assembly GCA_023428865.1. Taxonomy (GTDB): domain Bacteria; phylum Bacteroidota; class Bacteroidia; order Flavobacteriales_F; family PHOS-HE28; genus PHOS-HE28. The sequence continues at coordinate 2,791 of JAEYWT010000118.1, forward strand.
AGGTAATAGTAGAGGTTCACCGTGAACTGGATCTTCCACATCCACTGGGTCCACGAAGGCATGGCGTGGTAGACTATGTGGAGATTCCGTTCGCCGTGCTTCGCCAACCACGCCTCGATCCTGTCCTTGTGCGAAGGATCCGTGATCACCCATACGGGCTTATCGCGCGAGGCCGCGTAGGCGCAGTTCCAGCCCACTGCGGGTTCGCTACCGCGCTCGGGTTCGCACGCGAAGGCGATCTGCAGGACTTTGAGGGGGCGCTGGCTCATGGCGGGCAAACGTACAGGGCAGAATGGGCCTTGAACGCGATCCGGCACACGATGTTCCGACAAGGCCATGAACACAACCGTTGGTGGGCGTTCTCGTTCCTGTTGGATGAACGACGGTCGCATCCGCGTGGGTCGCCGTATGTTCGCACGATGGGCCACGTGTTGCAGCTGATGGAGACCGCCCGGCAGGAAGGCCGGAAGATGCTGGCCGTGCTGATCGACCCGGACTTCGGCCAGGACCAGGAGCGCTTGGACCGCACGGTGCAGAACGCCTGCATGGCCAAGGCGGACCTGATCTTCGTTGGTGGTAGCTTGCTCACTTCGGCCGCTTTCGACCGGTGTGTACAACGGGTGAAACAGCTGAGCGATCGCCCGGTGGTACTTTTCCCCGGGAGTCCGTCGCAATTGAGCGCACATGCCGATGCGGTGCTCTTCCTTTCCTTGATCAGTGGGCGCAACCCGGAACTACTGATCGGCCACCACGTAACGGCGGCACCCACCGTGAAAGCACTGGGGATCGAAGCCATACCTACCGCATACATGTTGGTGGATGGAGGCAAACCCACCACGGTGAGCTATGTGAGCCAGACCCTTCCCATTCCGCACGACAAACCGGGGATCGCGGCAGCCACCGCATTGGCCGGCACCTACCTCGGCCTACGTACCATCTATATGGATACGGGCAGCGGTGCCGCGCGCACGGTAAGCCCGGCGATGATCAACGCGGTGCGCTCGCAGGTGGAGGCGCCGATCATCGTGGGTGGTGGCATCACGGATGCGCACACGGCACGCACCTTATGCGAAGCTGGCGCCGACGTATTGGTGGTAGGCACAGCCTTCGAGCAAGACCCCGAGCACATCTTCGCCATGAGCGAGGCAGTGCATGGGTGAAGGTGGCACATCAGAACCGCACCGTTACACCACCCAGCACGTTCAACGGTGCCTGTGGGTATAGGCCGATCATCTCCATCCGCCGATCGTTCTCGAAGTAGCTATACACCCAACCATTGCTCTCGTACAATTCGCTGAAGAGGTTGCGCACGGTGAGGTTGAAGTCGATGGCCTTGGTGCCTTTGGCGAACACGGTCACGTTGGCACGCAGGTCGTTCACCACGTAGGCATCGAGCATGCGGTCGGCGCTGCCGGTATTGTCCAGGTATTGTTGACCTACGTATTTGGTAACGAAAGTGAGGTCGGCATGGCCTTTGGCAGGTTCATTCCAAAGGCGGTAAGCGAGCTCGCTGCCGGCGATCACAGCTGGTGAGAAGGCCAGATCGGTGGTGCCGTTTGCGATGGCGCGTTGCCCCCAGGTATCCCAGTCGTCCACGTACTCGGTGAAGTCGTTCACCTTGTTGCTGCTGAAGGTGGCATTGGCACGCCATGTCAAGCGGCGCATAGGTTGTACAGCGAACATGAGCTCCACACCGGCGCGGTAGCTGGAAGCAACGTTCGTGCGCAACGCTGCACCCACATCGTTCAGCTCACCGGTCAACACGAGCTGGTCGGTGTAATCCATGTAATAGGCGTTCACCCCAGCGCTGAAACGGCCACTGCGGCGCTCGTATCCGAGTTCGTAATCGAGCAAGCGCTCGCTGCTGGGGCGGCTATCCGGCGTGGTCTCCTCCAAGTCGTTCCGGTTGGGCTCGCGATTCGCTACAGCGAACGACGCGTACGCTCGGCCACCCTCGTGTACACGCCACAACACACCCGCCTTCGGGTTGAAGAAGGTGTAGGCAACACGCTGAGTGATGTTCTCCAGATCTCGGTTGAATCCGAGGAACGAATAGTCCACCTGCCGGACTTGCGCATCGCCGTACATATCGACACGTTCATTGATCGAATACGTCAGCTTGGCGAAAACGTTGGCATCGGTCTTGCGCGCATCGTTGTCATAGTACCGATCACGGATGTTGAGATCACCCGCATAACGCGCCCAAATGACCTCGCCGAAGTGATCGTTCGCGAAATGGCTGTAGTTGCCGCCGAGCACCAAGCGGTGTACACCCAGCTTGATATCGGTACTGATGTTGGCTCCAGTGAGGGTATTGTCCAACCAGCGACGACGGATGATGTCTGTAGTTGTGATCGTATCGCCGTTGATCACCGCCGGTGCGATACCATAAGTGGAAAGACCGTCGGCCTCGCGGAACTGTTCGAAGAAGCCCTGGCCCACGATGCGGAACAAGGTGATGTTGAGGCTAGCCTTGTCACTGATGCGCTGATCGAACAGCAGTTGGTAATGCGCCTGATCGTAGTCGTCCACTTCGTTCTCGTAGCTGTATGGATTGTACGTGCGGTTGGTGTCGATGATGGCGGGATCCACACCGGCCCACGCCTGGTAAGTGACCTCTTTGCCCCGGAAGGTGATGAAGCGTAAGGAACTGCGGCGCGATGCACTTTCCCAGGCGCCTTGCAGGAAGTAGCTCTTCAGATCGGCGGTGGCGCGATCCACATAACCATCGCTGGTGATGGACGAAAGCCGCATGTCGAGGCTGAACTTCGACCCATCTTCGGCACCCAACAAGCCGGTGCCTGCACTGACCGAGTAGCGTTGCGTATTGAAGGATCCGCCGCTGGCACTCACCAGTCCCCATGCATCACGCCTCACGCTGGTGGTGCGCAGGTTGATGCTCGCACCGAACGCTGCAGGGCCATTGGTGCTGGTACCCACACCGCGCTGGATCTCGATATCCTCAGCGCTACTGGCGATGTCCGGCATGTTCACGAGAAAGGCCCCCTGACTTTCCGGATCGTTGAACGGTACGCCGTTGAGGGTGATGTTGGTTCGTGTGGCGTCGCTGCCACGGATGCGCATGTAGGTGTAACCGATACCGGTGCCACCGTCGCTGGTGCTTACCACACTGGGTTGCAATTCGAGCAGGTATGGCAGGTCCACGCCTGTGTTGATGCGCTGTAATTCCTCGCGCGTCACCACCGTCTTGGCGAACGGCGCACGATCACCGGCCCGCAAGGCGCTCACTTCAGCTTCGCGCAATACCGTGGTATTGGCTCGCATGATCACATTGTGCTCATTGGGACCGGTCAACAGTTGCAAGACCGTATCAACGGGAAGATATCCGACGTAGGAAAGGCGCAAGCGCAATTCTCCAGAACGCAAGCCGGTAATGGAGTACTGCCCTGCACGATCGGTACTGGCGCCGAAGAGACGCTCTTCACCCACCACGATGTGCACGCCCTCCAAGGGTTCGTTCGTGTCGCTTGTGACCAAGCCTGCCAGACGCGTTTGTGTTTGGGCTGAGAGGGTGATCGCGAGGGCCGCGACGAAAGCCAAGATGTGTTTCATGTTCGCTCCGCTGAAGTGTAGGTCGTTGCGCGGAGGAACCCCACGAGCTGTGGGACTGATCCCTTGGCAGCATTACCTGCCCAGGTTCTTCGGGTTTGATCTCAGCCTTTTCAGGGGCACCCCGTTGCACGACGATACAAAGGTAGGACCGGAACGGACTAGAAGCCAACGATCATGCACGCACCTCTTCCTCGCCTCTCTTTCTGCTTCACGGTATCGAATGGCCTTGTATCAGCACATCCACTAGGTTCGTGGCGGTGCGCATGCGTTGTTCATGGGTGCCTTCGATTATCGTGTACGGTAAGCTGAGCGCTTTCAGCTCGCGTTGCCAAACCTCGAAAAGGCGGTCGCGGTCGTGCGGGTTCTCGCGGAATGGATCGGGTTCCCATGGAATGTCCGGTCGGCAGAGCAAGCGCCAGGTGTAGCGCGTCTCCTGCACCGAACGGTCGATCTCCGGATGCACGCGACCGTATTTCTCCTGGCTCCAGATCCTGATGTTGAGTGTGTCGGTGTCATAGAAAACCGGTCTGCGAATTCGTTCCATCTGTTCCGGCTGCTGACCACTGATGGCGGCTTCGTGCTCGCGAACAACGTCTTCCGCCCCAGCATGCAACTCTTCTATCGACCGTGTGATCTCCAACAGATCATGTTCTTCATAAGGTCGTTCGATCCCTTCCAGATATTCACGCGAGACCTCACTGATATAGCCACCGTGGTAATGCACCATCAGCGCTTCGGCCAAACTGGTCTTGCCTGAACTTTCGGGGCCTACGATGGCGATCTTCAACATGGATGGTACCGATCGGTGTGGACCGAAAGTAACTTTCCATCACGAATGAAGCAGCGTTCACGCGGGCGATGCTCGTCTTCTCTCCGAAACCCGATCTCCATGATCATGAAACGTACACTGTACATCCTTGCCGCCCTGCTGCCTGCCGCGGTCTTCGCACAACTGGCACCACAGTCTACCGCGCCCTTGTTGGAGCACATGCGTGAAGTGAATGCTGAATGGCATTCGTTCCGCGGCGCGCTCAACAACATGCATACCTCTTTTGGATCGGACACCGAGCGTATTACGCAACACCTACACTTGGTGCACACCCATTTGGCCACGCACAACCCAGAAGGCCTAAGTGCGGATCAAGCAACGAACCGCGCCGTGTTGCTGGACGCACTGGAAGCCTACGCCGACCGTGGCGTGTTCCCGAAGAACTACGTACTGCCCTATCGCAACCCGATCTTCATCGATCCGCATGGTACAGCTTGTGCCGTGGGTCAATTGATGATCGAAAGCGGCCATGCCGACCTGGCACAACGCATCGATGCGGAAATGGAACTGGCCTACATCCGCGAGATCGCTCTGGAAGAAGTAGGTGCCTGGGCATCGGAACATGGCTTCACCACGGATGAATTGGCGTGGATACAGCCAGGCTATTCGCCGCCCATCCCTTGGTTCACCTTGGGTGAAGGCACGAATGGCACGGTGAATGAGGTGCTGCCACTTTCCAACGGCGACCTGCTTGTGGTAGGCACCTTCACCGATGCGGGCGGAACCGCCTGCGATGGGGCAGTAAGATGGAATGGCAGCACCTACACCGCGATGGGCGCTCTACCAGAAGGCATCACCCACTGTGCCATCGAGCACAACGGTGAGATCTACGTAGGCGGCAGCTACAACAACGGACAAGTGGATCTCCTGCACTGGACGGGAGACACTTGGCAGACCTCAACCGTTTTCAGCAGTAAGTGGGCCGAGGTAACAGCATTGCACAGCCACGAGGGCATGTTGTATGCGGCCGGCGGTGAGACAGGTTTCGCGGGAGTGGACTACGGTGTGAAGGTGTTGCAGGATGATGAATGGCTGCCCTTACCCGGCGTGCTCAACGGCCCCATCTTCGCCTTGGAGCATTACGAGAACTACCTCGTAGCCGGAGGTGCGTTCACAGGGCCGTTCCTCTCACAAGAAGAGAACATCCTGCATGTGGCGCGCTACATGGATTCCGGCTGGATGCAGATCGCCGACGGACTCGATGGTACGGTACACGACCTGTTGATCCATGATGGCGCCTTGTACGCCACCGGCACCATGATCACCATGATGGGCCCAGCGTTCGGCCTGGCCAGCATCATCGCTGATGTGAACACGTGGCAGCGCTTGATGCCGAACCTGATGGACTACATCGCTCCTTCCCCCGTGGATGGGCCATCGGTGGGGTATTCCATGGTGGTACACAATGATCGCATCTACGTCGCTGGCGACCTCTACATCTATGAGGGCCTAACATTCGGCACGGGGCTACTGGCGTTCAACGGCACGCCAGATGATGTGGAGCCCTATTGCAATTTCATGGGGCCTGCCTTCAGCATTGCCTTGCTCGGTGCGAACCAACTCGTGCTGGCCGGTGCTTCTGAAGCGCTCAACAACATCATCGCCACGGATATCACCTCGGCAGTGAAAGACCCCTTGGCTAACCTCGACCTGAGCTTTGCACCCAACCCGACCAAAGATGTCCTGACCATTCAAACGCCCGTAGAAATGGACCCGGTGACCTCCGTTCGCCTGACCGACCTAAGTGGCCGCACGGTCCAGGTGGAAGCAAGAGTGACCGGCACCGGTCTACAACTGGATGTACGCGCACTGGCCAGTGGCACCTACCAGGTGTTGGTGAATGACGGCACACGCTCGGCAACAGGACGTTTTGTGAAGCAATAGGTCCGACCCCATTCGTGAACGCCCTGTCCAACCTGGATGGGGCGTTCCATTTTCCGGCGAACCAAAGCACGGCTGCGGTGTTCCTTTGCGCACGTGGAACGCTATTACTACTTGCTCCTAGACCTCGGCAGCTTGGCCTTTCCGTTGATGGCCAGTTTCGAGCCGCGCATCCGGTTCTATGCCAAATGGCGTGGGCTCTTCGCTGGCATACTGGCCATGGCCTTGGTGTTCATTGCGTGGGATGCCATCTTCACCGCGAATGGTGTGTGGGGCTTCAACCCGCGTTATCTCATTGGCGTATACATCCTGGGCATGCCGTTGGAAGAGTGGCTCTTCTTCCTCTTCATCCCCTACTCGTGCCTGTTCTTGTACGAAGTCATGCGGTACTTCGTGCAACGCGATGTACTCGCGCCATACGCCCGTCCGTTGAGCATGGTATTGATCATGGTCCTCCTGATCGTGGGCGCCCTCCACATCGACCGGCTGTATACGAGCATCACCTTCCTCTGTACGGCAGCCTACCTGGCCTACCATGTCTTCGTGGCGAAGAGCCCATGGCTGGGTCGCTTCTACGTGGGCTATGCCGTTAGCCTGATCCCGTTCTTCCTGGTGAACGGTGTCCTTACCGGATGGCTGCTACCGGAACCGATCGTGTGGTACAACAACGCGGAGAACCTCGGCATACGCCTGAACACGATCCCGATCGAAGACAGCATGTACCTGCTATTCTTCCTGCTGATCGTGACGACGTTCTATGAGCGAGCGCTAAAGCGGTATTAGCTCAGGGGCAGGGGCAAGGCGGGGTCATGGTCTTCCCTATTGCACTTGCTCCGTTGCCAGCACCATTTGCTTTCTCCAGCGGATGAAGCCGACGACCGCAAGGATGATGTAGATGACATTCAGCAACGCATAGCCGTGATAGCCGATCAGGTGGTTGTACACGACAGCGACCACATCGCCCACCATCCAGTAGAACCAGTTCTCCAGGATCTTGCGGCTCATCATCCACGTGGCCACCATGGCGAAGGAGGCGATGAAGGCTTCCATGCCGAGCAGTTCGCCCGGCTGATCCAGGCTTTCCATCAGCTGCACCAAGCCCCAGGTGCCAGCAAGCCCGACCAAGAGAAGCATGGCGTGTTGCGGCATCACGGCGCGTACGATCCTTTCCGTACCACCTTCACTACCCCAGCTCCACCAGCCGTAGAGCCCCATCACCGCGTAGAAAAGATTCAATGCGGCCATGAGCCATGCATCCTGAACCACATACAACCACACACCGATCACCGCCGCAACGAAACCGAACAACCAGCCCGACCGGATACCGCGCCCAATGAGGATGGTGAAAACGATGTTGAGGACGACCGCCGTGTATTCGAGTACAACGGCTAGTGTGGGCGACATGGGGCGAAGGAACGAAGAAGCCGTGGTCGATCCGTTGGTCATTGCTCGAACCTTTGTGTAATACATGTGTACGGATACTCATAACCACATGAACATGCTTCGCTCCACATTCCTCGTACTCTCCCTGGCCATCGTCCACATCACCACGGCACAATTGGCGCCCGAGCGACCAGCGACAACCGGTGAACACCTGCTTGTGGTGAACGCCGAGTGGGCCACCATGGATCCGACTGCGTTGCTCGATGACCAGGTCGTTTCCTTCACCTCGGAAACTGAACGCATCGCCGCACACCTGCACCGTGTGGCCGAACGCTTGGCTGCGCGACCACTGAAGGATATCGCGAGCTCACCCGCACAACGCCGCCGGATGTTGCTGGACACCTTGAGTGCCTATGCCGACCGCAGTATGTTCCCGAAAAACCATGATGCGCCAGGACGTACACCTGTTTTCATCGATGAGGACGGAACCGCCTGTGCGGTGGGTCAACTGATGATCAGCAGCGGCCATGCGGAACTTGCACATCGCATCCACAACGAGATGAACTTGGCCTACATCAAGGACATCAGCCCGCCAGAAGTGGAAGGCTGGGCATCCACGCATGGTTTTTCACTGGATGAATTGGCTTGGATCCAGCCGACGTATCAGCACATGAAGCCACGGGACCCCGGCTTGCTCGCTGCCGTACACTTGGTGAATGGCGACTTGTTCGAGGTGCGACAGCCTGCAGCTGATCAAGTTGGGCAAAAGCTCAACGTGGTGCTGAAGAACGCGAATGGCAGCAAGGTGGTGGCCACGATGCCCGCACTTTCCAGGGTGCAGGCCATGGAATTCGCAGGGCGTGTGTTCGTGGGCGGAACACCTCCGCAACATGGAGTATACGCAGCGGTGTTCGAATGGAATGGAAAGAAACTGGTGGCACATGACCCGTTCAATGGACGTGTACGTTTCGCTGGCTTCTACCTTACGGATGGAGCCCTGCACGCCCGCGGCTATGTGGAAGGCGAAACGACCTATCAGGATCGATACCTGACGCCCGCTGGCGAATGGATGGCAACACGTACAGGTACAAGTGCAGAGCCGGTCCCGATCGAAATGGACTAGCGCACAACGGCGGATCACATGCCGCAATTACACGGCTGGCTGAAGAAGATCTTCACCTGGGGTAAAAGCTCTTGTAAGTGCTCCATCTCGGGCTCGTCGAACTGGATAGCGCGTAGGTCAAGGAAACGTAAGGCCCGCATCTCGGCCATCTCCTCGGGGAAATCGGCCAGGTCGTTGTCCCAGAGATCCAGTGAAACGAGCTCTTTGAAAGCACCCACACACTTGGGCAGAACGCTGAGCGCGTTTCGACTAAGGTCCAACCGTTTCAAATGGGTAAGCCTACAAAAGCTCTTGGGCATTTCGGTGAGCTTGTTGCGCGAGGCACGGAACTCTTGCAAGTACCGCAGCTCCTGCAACCGCTCGGGCAGTTCCTTCAGCTTGTTGTTGCTCAGGTCGAGTGCGTTCAGGTTCTTCAATTGGAATACACCTTCGGGA
>JAEYWT010000406.1 GCA_023428865.1 Bacteroidota bacterium
CAATTGGTCTCCGTAACGCGGCAGACCCAGATCCAGGTTGGCATACCACAAGCTGTCTTTGGCATAGGTGAATTCTTCGGCTATGCGGTCATGCAAGGCAGCGGCGCGGCGCACACGATCATCTGCACGCAAGCCTATCGTCGTCTCCTCTACAAAGGAATTGAACAGCAGGCTCTGCTTATCCGGTACATGCTTACGCGCCACACGCCGCCACCAGAAGGCACGTTGTTCCCGTGTGCGCAGGACATAGGTCCAGTAAGGCTGTTGATAGGGCAGACCAGAAAGGCGGTCACGTGTCCAGTAGCGTGGATCTTCAGGCTGTAGGGTGATGGATGCATAGGGCAGATCCACGCCGGGTCGCGCATGCACTTCATCCAAGCAGCCAGGCAGGTCACGATGTGTCCATGTAGCGATACGTCGGCTCCGTTCTTCCGCCATGGAAAAAAAGGATGTGCCACCGATCACCAAGCCGTGCCGCGCATCGTAATCCAACTTCACGGTCTGCCGCTTGATCGGTAACGCATGGTGGAACAGGATCCGCCAGCTGGTCGAGCGGGTCCAGTTATCGGGCCACTCGAATGCACGCCAACCCACGGTACGTGCCGCGTTCACATCATAGGGCACCATGTAGCTCCACACCACTTCAACGACATCACCGGGCGCGATGGCATGCAGATCGAGGATATAGGTCCACGCCGGTTCCAAGGTCCTGAACGTGCGAACATGATCCACATCCATGCTGGTGAAGGCTCCTACCTCACCCCAGGTACCATCGGGCCTGATGATCCGTGCAGCGAACACATCCAAGCGAACGTTGAACCAATGCGGCCGTGCGGTGAGCAAATCGGTGCCATAGGGAGCCTCACGTGCATCATAAGGTGGATCAAGGCTTTCGGGTAGCGTGAACCTACCGAAGCGGACGATATCCTCTTCCGTGGCGAAGCGGATCACCTTGCGCCGATGGAAGAAGATGGAAAGGAAGCGAGGCTGCAGATTCTTCAGCCGGATGGTCAGTTCATCCTGCAGGATCTCACTGGCGCTGGTATCGGTGGACCAGGTTGGATCCCATTTCGCCGGGCCCTTCCATGGATGGACTCCCGTGTTCCTGCCAATCTGCTGAGCACTGGTGACGAGGACCAGGATGCAACAACAGAGCAGCAGGATCAGCCTGCCTACTTCTTGCGGAAGAACAAGCGGATGGGTACGCCCGTAAAGCTGAATTGCTCGCGCAAGCGGTTCTCTAGGAAACGCACGTAGGCAGGTTTTATGTACTGCGGAAGGTTGCAATAGAAGGCAAAGGAGGGTACGTGGGTCGGCAACTGGTTGATGAATTTAATACTAACCTGCTTCGCTTTGTACATCGGAGGCGGTTGCCGTTCGATAATGGGCAACAAGGTGTCGTTCAGTTTCCGCGTCGGGATCTTGCGGCTGCGGTCCGCATGCACCTTCATTCCCATCTCCATCGCCTTGAGTATCCGTTGCTTCTCGAGCACCGAAATGAACACCACGGGCACATCGGTGAAGGGCTCCAGGCGCTGTTTCACTTCGGCTTCATAAGCCTTCATCGTATTCGTCTCCTTCTCCAACAGGTCCCATTTGTTCACCAGCACCACCAAGCCCTTGCCGTTCTTCTGGATGATGGAAAGGATATGCAGGTCCTGCTGCTGCACGCCATCGGTCGCGTCGATCATCAGGAAACAGACATCGCTGGCCTCGATGGCACGGATGGAACGGATCACGCTGTAGAACTCGATGTCCTCATCCACCTTCTGCTTCTTGCGGATACCGGCTGTATCCAGCAACATCACATCGAAGCCGAACACGTTCCAGCGGGTATTGATCGGATCGCGCGTGGTACCGGCTATGGGCGTTACGATGTTCTGCTCGCGGCCCAGGAGTGCGTTCACGAACGAGGATTTACCCACGTTCGGTTTGCCCACGATGGCGAAGCGCGGTATCTCGGCCTCCTCTTCTTCGCTGGGTTTTGTGAAACCAGCCACCAAGGCATCCAACAGCTCTCCGGTACCAGCTCCACTTTGCGCAGCGATATTGAACACTTCGCCCAGCCCAAGGCCATAGAATTCGGCTGAATCATATTGGCGCGAGTGATCATCCACCTTGTTCGCCGCCAAGTACACGGGCTTTTTCGCGCGTCGCAGCATTTCGGCGATGGCTTCATCCATACCGGTGAGGCCGTGGTGTACATCCACCAGGAACAGGATAGCATCCGATTCTTCGATCGCTAGGCTCACCTGCTTACGGATCTCGCCCTCGAACACATCATCGCTTCCGCTGATGTAACCGCCGGTATCCACCACGCTGAACACCACACCGTTCCACTCGGCTTTGCCGTAATGCCGATCGCGCGTGGTGCCCGCGACGTTATCCGTAATGGCCTGCCGTTCTTCGATCAACCGGTTGAAGAGGGTGCTCTTACCCACGTTCGGTCGCCCTACGATCGCTACGATGTTACCCATTTCAAACCGCCGAAGCCTTGGCGGAGGCGTTTGTTTAGTATCCGTACTTCTTCAGTTTCGCTTCGTTCTCCCGCCAGTCCGGGTCCACCTTCACTTTCAGATCAAGGAACACCTTGCGATCGATGTACTTGCTGATCGCGATGCGCGAGTAGGTCCCCAGTCGACGTAGTGCATCGCCGCCCTTTCCGATGATGATGCCTTTCTGGCTGTCGCGCATCACGATCACATCGGCCTGTATGCGCACGATGTCTGGTGCCTCCTCGTAGCTGTTCACCACTACTTGGGTGCTGTATGGGATCTCCTGTTTGTAGATCGTAAGCACCTTCTCGCGGATGATCTCGCTCACGAAGAAGCGCATGTTGCGGTCGCTCAGCTCATCCTTCGGGAAGTAGGGTGGGTGCACTGGCAATCGTTCGATCAGGTATCCGCGCAGCTCATTCACGTTGAGGCCATGCAGCGCTGATATCGGCACCACCTTGGCCTCAGGGAACTCGGCCTGCCAGATCTCCAAAGCCGCAAGAACGGCCTCCTCGTCACCGGTATCAACCTTGTTCACCAGCACCACGGTAGGTCCTTTGAAGCGGTGGGCACGTTTCAGTAGGTGTTCCGATCGCTCCGGCCGCTGCCCCACTTCCACCATCACGATCAGGATATCCGCATCGATGAGGGCCTCGTCCACCGCACCCATCATGCGTTCTTGCATGGGGTACATGGGATCCAGGATACCGGGTGTATCGCTCAGCACGATCTGGTGGTCATCGCCATTGAGCAAACCGAGTATCCGGTGGCGTGTGGTCTGCGCCTTCGGATTCACGATCACCAGGTCTTCGCCCAGCAGAGCGTTCAACAGCGTGCTCTTCCCTGTATTGGGCACACCGATGATGTTTACGTATCCTGCTTTGTGGGTCATTCCTTCTGCGTTCACCAAGGTTCCAAAACAAAAGCCCGGCCTATGCGGGCCGGGCTTTCTTCGTAGCGGGGGCAGGACTCGAACCTGCGTCCGCCGTACGGCGGATATGAGTCCGACGAGCTACCCCAACAAAGAGCGAAGGAATTCCCGGCCTGATCCTGTCTTCAGCTGTTTTTCCCGTATTCGAGCGTGTCTTCTATCGGTGCATTCCTCCTTATAAAGAATGACCCAAGGTCGATAATGCATTGTCCAGCCTTTCGTTGCCAGTTCATTGTGCGACCGGTAGCGGTCTTCCAAGTCACTAGTCTCGCCCACGTAGATCTTATCGTGGACCGGAGAGTACAATGCGTACACCCAATGGGTCATACTACAAAGAAAAGAGCCCGGCTCTCACCGGGCTCTTTGTAGCGGGGGCAGGACTCGAACCTGCGGCCTTCGGGTTATGAGCCCGACGAGCTACCATCTGCTCCACCCCGCAATGGGCGGCAAAGATACACAATTTTCACAACCGAACGAACTTATTGCACCTTGATCGCGATGTGTGCCAGGCTCCGTGGTGTTCCCTGGCCGTTCGCCAGCTTGGCCTTGATGTTCTCGAAGTAGATCATATCACCGGCTTTCAACCTGCAGAGCACGGTCTTGATATCCTCCGAGAATTCGTTCCCGACACCATTCTTCGTGATCGGTGACCCGCCGTTCCGCACCAGCGTGAACTCATAGGAGGTAACGACCCAATGGTCTCCGAACTCAGAACCCAAGGCTTTGGCGAGCAGGCCCGGGGCTGCACAAACCTTGGCCTTCGCCACTTTGGTCACGGCCGGATCCAGTCCAGAGATGATCGCCGTTGGCGGTGGAAGGTCTTTCACCCTGAACTTCACAGGACCGATACGCCGGGTTCCACCATCGGGAAGTTCCACCACCGCATTCACTTCCGCGGTCGTTCCAGTAAGGTCGGTGGCCACCCAGGCATTTCCCGAACGCACGATCCGCCCGGTGGAGATGGTGGCCTTGACCCGCTCGGCGGGTACGCCTGGTACAGAAAGTTCGATCGGATTCTCCACACCGCGGTAGAGCACGTTCATCTTGGTGGGTGAAGCTACCAGCAACGGCGCCATCACCTGGTAGCTGGTGCTGTACGCGACTTCCTCAGGACCATCGGGGCCTTCGAATTTGATGATGCCTTTCACCACATGCTCGCCGACCCGATCACCGCGCACATGCAATTTGGCTTTCCCATCGTTGCCCACGTGCAGCGGATCACCACCTTCTCGTGTAATGCTTGGCCTGTTCTTCGGATCGTAGGCGGCCAGGAACACATCGGCACGGAACGAATCGCCCTGCATCACCAACGGACTCTGTGGAACCACCGCGCTCATCAAGGTGCCGAACTTGTAGTCCTTGGATTCCACTTGTCGGTAGAGCCACTTCACCACATCGTTCTCCGAGCTGCGGATATCGGCCTGCAACTTGCTCAGCGTAGCAACACCTGCAGCCAGCGGCACATCATAGAAGCTGGTCGATTCCCAATTGTTCATCGTGCCCGATGCATCACGTCTGTCACGGAAGTCGAAGAGATGATCCAGCGCTGCGGAAAGTGCCTCTCCCTTTGCACCTGAAACGATGTTCTTGAGCGTATCGCGGAAAGCTCCGATGCGCAGGCGCAGATCGTAAGCACTGCCTGCGGACCGGATCGGTGCAGCGGGTTCACTGCCCACCATCGTGCGTGTCAGCACTTCACGATCATCCTTCGCATCCAAGGCAAGCAACGCACGCAACGTATCGCGTCCATCGGCATCCCGTCCGTGTATGGCGGTCAACGGCAAGCCATCCGCTTCGGCCACGAGGGTGGCTTTGATCCGTTGGATGTGCGCCACGAGTGAATCAGCCTGGTATTTCACCCGCATGGCACGTTCATGTGGCGTTGCGAACTTCTCCGGGAATTTCTCTGCTGCTTGTGCGAACACGGCATACTCCACAGCGGACCGTTGCTCGTGGGCGCGTTCACTACGGACGAGCTCACTATCCATGATGGCGAAAGCGTCCAGCACCTCCTTGCTCACGTTCAACGCGAGTATCGCGGTGAGCACGAGGTACATCATGTTGATCATCTTCTGCCGGGGAGGCATGCTACCAGAAGCCATGATGTTGCGTTGTTCGTGGGAAGTGTACCATACACCTCCGAACGATCAATGCATTCCATGCGCGAGCGTAACGCGCGCTGCGATCAGATCTCGGCGCTCAACGTCTGCACTTCGGCCGAAGCCTGCTCCCACTGCTCCATCACCGTAGCGATGTTCTTTGCAAGATCACCGAGGCGTTCGTAGCCCTTCTGCAACTGGTCCGCAGGCATACCGCCCTTCATCACTTCGGCTTGCAACTGCTTCTCCTCTTTCTCCAGATCGGCCAGTTGTTTCTCGAAGCGCTCCACAGCGTTCTGTGCTTTGCGGCGCTCCTTCTCGCGATCACGGCCATCGCGCTGGTCGTTCCGCTTTTCCGCTTTGGGCGTTCTGGGCTGCACCGCGCTGGACTTACCGATGTCGGCGGTCTGCAACTCCTTGCGTTTCTCGATCAGCTCCAGGATGTCCATGTGCTGGTCGCGGATGCGGTGCTCGTCGAGTTCGAGGATCCGCGTGGTGAGGCCGGTGAGGAAATCACGATCGTGGCTCACCAGTAGGAAAGTGCCGTCGTAGTTCTTCAA
>JAEYWT010000074.1 GCA_023428865.1 Bacteroidota bacterium
GCACGAACCCTGTTCGTAAAGCCCTGGGAAAAGAAGATGATCGATGCCATCGAGAAGGCCATCATCGGGGCCAATCTCGGCTTCAACCCCAGCAACAACGGCGAAAGCGTGATCATACACGTGCCCATGCTCACCGAGGATCGCCGCAAAGCGCTATCCAAGTCGGCACATGCGGAAGGTGAACACGCGAAAGTGGGCATCCGCAGCAGCCGCCAAAAGGCCATGGAAGCGATCAAGACCGCCAAGAAGGATGGCCTGCCCGAAGATGCCGCCAAAGGTCTAGAAGCGGATGTGGAGAAGCTCACCGGCGTTTACAACAAGAAGGTGGATGCGCTGATCGACGCGAAGGAGAAGGACATCATGAAGGTGTGACTCTTTGGCATCGCTCGGCGTGAAACCTTCATGAGGTCTCGTTCCAGCCGGTGTTGGTTTTCTGTTGAGGTTGGTCGTAGGCACCGTGGTTTCGGTATTTCACCGGTTCTTGAAGCGCATACTCCTGAGCGATCGCCAATGCACAACTCATCGTTGTGGACCATCGTTTGATCTGCTTTTCTCGTGCGGCGCCTTTTTGGACCCAGGGTAAGGTCTCCACGGATACGAAGCTTCCCTACACCGTTTCGGCATCCGCAATGACCCGATCCCGCCGTCGACTTATCGGGCCATGCAGGTACTCTCACGCGCATGACCGATTCTAAGTCTCGATCGTCCTTTGGACTGATCGCAACTAAGGATCGGTATTACTGCTTCATTATGCGGGCGGTGGCTACGCGTTCGCCATGTCGGGCGAGTATTTCCAGCACATAGGGTCCAGCGGCCACAGTTCCAAGGTCGATGCCGTTCTGAGGGGATCCGGCTTGGTGTACGACTCTTCCGGTGGCATCTCGCAGCAAGTAGTGGCGTGCCTGATCGGGTAGGCCCGTAACCCATGCGCGATCATGGGCCGGGTTGGGGTATACGATGATGCCGGTCGTGGCCACATCTGTGGTACCCAGCGCCGTGCCCGGATCGTCATGGTACCATTTCGCAGGGGCCGGAAGGGTAAAGAAGGTGCCGCAGCACAGGGCATTCCCGACGAAATCGCACAGCGTTCCAGGCAGGTCGGGCGAGCGGATGACACTGAGGCTGTCGCCGACCTCATTGGCCATGTAGATCCGGCCATCGGGCCCCATGGCGAGCGCGCTCGTGGTGTAGCCATACGGACCCGTGAAGGTGTAGGTGTTCAGCTGCACACGCGACCCATGCACGTCGGCCGCTTCAAGGTCGTATTGGTACAGGTCGTGCCGAAACGGGCCGGACACGGACCCGAGATCGTTGACTTCAGCCACATAGAGGTAGCGCCCGCTGTGGCTGAACTCGACACCCCTGATGACGTGAAGGTCCGGCAATGCGAACCCTTCCTGGACCGCCCCCGTGGAGCGGTCGAACCCGTGTACGTACAAGTACCCTAGCGCCGTCGTCGTATCCTGGTAATGCTTCAACGACGCCGATGCGAAGCGATCCCCTTGGAAAGATGGCACCATTTGCCCTGTTTCCCAGTCGGCTGGCAATACCGGACCTGCGGCACTGATCACCGGGGGCGTATCGATCCCGGCGCTGGTGATCCGGTAGGCATGGTACTGGCTCTGACCCTGGCCGATCGGCGAGGCCACGAACCAATAGTCCACACCATTGGCGTGGGGCACCACCATGCGCTTGGGCTTGGCATTGTCCATGAACCAGGTGAATCCGGTATCGACCACAGCGGGTGGCAGCACACCGGATACGCCAAGCTTCAGTTCGATGATACCCATGCTCAGGTAGTTCGCCTGCGCAAAGGGGCTACCCATTCGGGCGATGTAGAAGGCGCTCTCCGGGTCACCCGGCTTGGGTACGAACACGGCCTCCTGAGGATTCACTCCCGCTCCCGGAAAAGGGTACATGTAGCTGTTGGCGATGATGGCATGTTCTTCACCATCCCACAACCCTAGGAATCGTGCGTATACCCGCAATATGCCGTTGGTATCGCTGATCGCAGCAGCGCCCGGGTTAAGAGGCAGCTCGGTGAGCATCGGTGCTCCGGACGTGAAGGAGATCCAAGACCGATCCGGCACGATCCAATTGGCATTGCGTCCCTGTCCCTGAGCCAATGCTGGCCAGCAGACGCAGAGGAGGGTCGGCCAGCATAAAGGCCGAAGAAGGGGGGAGAGGCGGATCATAGCTCAGCAATGGTGACATCGTTGCCAGTCTGTTCTACGTAGTATCGGATCTCCCCGCATCTGAAACTCTCGTGGCTCTCCGGGTAGAACGAACTGCCGACATAAGGGTTCTCCTCGCCGCAGTCTTCGCATTGGATCTTGGTGCCATACAGGAATTCATAGGGTAGGAGGAGGGGATGGTTGTAGTAGTCATAGGGCGCTACGGTAACACAGGTGTCAAGAACGATAACGGGGGTCGTGACGTTTGCGAGGCGGATCTGGAAATGGACACCAAAACTCACGTTGGTGTTGTTGTTGATGTATAGGTCCTGCGCGTATGCGCGCGGTAGCGCCGCACCAAGCATCGGTATGCAGAAGGCCATGAGGCGCAGGAAGGGTCGTCCAGGATAAAGGGTGGAGGATCGGGTTTTCATGGGATAGTGGGTTTTATGAAGCTAATATACATGCAGAAGGTCGATCGCAACGGGATAGAACAAACCTCCGAGGGCTCACGCCCACACGGGACTTCCCTCGCTGCAATTCCTGCACATCTCAATGCTGCTCCGCGAATTCAGTAGTGATCTTCTGAAGTCGTTGTAGGCATCGCTATTCCACAGTTCACGGAAGCTGTGCGTGCGTAGGTCGCCGAGCACGTGGTGCGCATCCTTGTCGAAGCAGCAGGGTACCACGCGGCCGTCCCAGGTGATCACGCAGCTGTGCCACATCTTCCAGCAATCGTCCTGTAGCTTGTTCTTCACCTCCCACATACCATTAGCAGAACGGCGATAGCGCGCGTACTTGTCCTGCGTCGGGATCAGTGGGTGGTCATCCTTCGGATCGTAGATCTGGGCGGTTTTCAGCCAGAGGTCGTCCACGCCGATCTTCTTTGCCAACGCTCGGGCCTCGGGGATCTGGTGTTCGTTCGGCTTCACCACCAGGAACTGGAACACAACATGCGGAGAAAGGCTCTTCAGCTTCTTTTTCCACTTCACGATACGTTCTGCCCCTTCGATCACTTTCGCCAACTGGCCTTCGCGCCGGTAGGCGGAGTAGGTGTCCTGGTCGGTGCCATCCAACGAGATGATCAACCGCGAAAGCCCACTGCGCACCGTGGCTTCCGCTTTCTCCTCGGTGAGGAAATGTGCGTTGGTGCTCGTGTTCGTGTACAAGCCCTTCCGGCTGGCTAGTGACACCATGTCCAGGAAGTTCGGGTTGATGTAGGGCTCGCCCTGGAAGTAGAACGTTAGCGCCCAAAGATCATCGCCGAGCTCGTCCATCACCCTAGCGAAGAGGTCCTGCTTCAAATTGCCCGTAGGTCGGGTGAACGAGCGCAGGCCGCTGGGGCATTCGGGGCAGCGCAGGTTGCAGGCCGTTGTGGGCTCGAAGCTGATGCTGAAGGGCAAGCCGCTGATGCGCGGATCCTTGGAGCGTTTGGAACGCTGATAACTGGCCCATAATGCACCCGCATTGCGCAGGCGCCTGGGTGTGGCCTTGCGCGACCATTCCAAGGCATCACGTACCGGGGCGAGCATCGGGTGCAAGTTAGGTCGGCGCCGAGGCTGTTACTTTCGGTTACATTGCCCGTCGTACAGCCACCAACCCCTCGTTGTGCTATGCTACCGAAGCTCCTTAGGCTGTTCCTTGTGGTGCTGCCCCTCGCGATCCAAGCACAGGAGATCATTACCGGAAGGGTAATGGACGGGGTATCCAAGGAAGCCCTCGCCTTCGTACACGTGCTGCCGGTAGGGATGCAGCAAGGCGTTACCAGCGACATCGATGGCCGGTTCACGATCACTGTTGCTGGGCCACAAGCCAAGTTGAGGTTCAGTTATGTGGGTTATGCCGCACTGGAGATGGCCGTGGGCAACGAGCGCCCCTTGGTGGTGTATCTGCAACGCAATGCCGTGGAGCTGAAAGCGGTGGAGATCGTTCCGACCGAGAACCCCGCACACCGCATCATAGACCGATGCCGCGATGGCCGCAAGGAGAACGATGGTATGCGTAACCGCAGCTACCGCTACTTGAGCTACAGCAAGACCATCTTCACCGCCGATCCTGATACATCCACAGCCGTGGATACCACCATGGCCTTGGATACTTCGGGCGTGGCGGTCGTGGACAGTAGTGCGTTGGAGATGCGTCAGTTCTTGGAGAGCCAGTATTTCTTCCTGATGGAAAGTGCTACGCGGAAGAGTTTCATTCCACCGGCAGCGGAAAAGGAAGAAGTGCTCGCCATGCGCGTGAGCGGGTTGAAGGATCCTTCGTTCCTGGCACTGGCCGCGCAGACCAAGACCTTCAGCATCTACGAGCCACAGATCGGCATCTCGGAGAAGCTCTACATGGGGCCGCTGGCGACGGGCAGTACGCGCAAGTATCTTTTCTTGATCGAAGACACGCTCTATCAAGGGCGCGATAGCGTGTACGTGATCAGCTACAAGCCGCGCCGGGGCACCAAGTTCAACGGATTGAAAGGGTTGCTCTATATCCACACCGATGGATATGCCGTGCAGAACGTGACGGCCGAAGCGGCTGAACGCGATGGCATGGCCAGCATCCGATTCCAACAATTGCACGAACGCGTTGGTGGTAAGGCCTGGTTCCCGGTGCAGTTGAACGCGTTCATCTACCTGGACAATGCGGTGGTGAACGGCTACACGCCATACGGTGTCACACGGACCTATCTGAAGGATATCGAAGTGGATGCCGATGTGCAACGCAAGGAGGTGCGCGGCCCCGAATTGGTGATGGACCGCTTGAGCACGCGCCAGGATGAAGCGTATTGGGATGCACTACGCACCGATACCCTCGATGCGAAGGCACTGAAGACCTACCATGTGATCGACAGCCTCGGGGCTACGGTGAACCTCGACAAGAAATTGAATTGGTTCTCGGCACTCACCACCGGTCGCCTACCGCTGGGT
>JAEYWT010000078.1 GCA_023428865.1 Bacteroidota bacterium
GGCAGGCACCACGCTCGCGCACCATGCGTGGTGAGGTGGGAAAGCGTTCCACACCGGCATGGAAATGATCAAGGGCCTGACGCCAGCGTTCGCGCAGTGCGAGCACACGACCAGCGCGATACAAGTACTCTTCACTGGCTTGTGGATCCACTTGTGGGGCGATCAACACCTCGGCGCTATCCAGGTTACCCAAGCCTGTATAGCTACCAAGGAGGTTGGTGCGGTATTCGGCGTTGGCCTTGAGCTCAGGTGCTTTCAGCAGCTCATCCATGGCCTTCTGGTAGGAGCCGATCCGGTTGTAGGCTTCAGCCCTGATCACATGGAAGGTGGCTGGTGCCCCCTTGCGAGTAAGAGCACGTTCGGTAAGGGTTAGCGCGCGGTAGGGCTTGTCCTTTGCAAGAGCTTGGCGAGCGCTGGTTTCCAACTTCTCGAATTGAGCGCTTCCGTTGAGCACGAACAGGACGAGCGCCACGATAACCGACCATTTCCGCATGCGGCGAAGATACCGCCGCCTTCCACAGCGGTAACTTTGCGGGGTGGTATCGAACACGCCTACCAGCGGCACTCGGCACAATTCACCACCAGAGACCGCACGTAAAGACCAGCGCTGGACAACCCATGAAGACGGAATACCCGGCCAAGATCCTGCTCGCTTGGGGTGAAGCCATAGCGGGCAACACGGACCTGCGCGATTGGCTGACCAAGAACGGCTATCCTGAGCTGGGTATTTTCACCTTCGCCCTGCGCAACAAGCCCGAGGCCCGGGATTGGTTGATGAAGAACGGGCATCCGCATCTGATGGCGATCATCACCGGTATAGAGGGTGATAAGAAAGCGCTGAGCTGGCTGGAGCACAACGGCATGAAGGTGTTGAAGCATGTGGCCCTGACCGGAGATGGCAGCGAGGAGGACTTCCAGTGGTTGATGGACCATGGCCACAAGGAGCTTGCGGTGATCGGCCACAAGATGCACCAGGTGAAACGGAAGATGGACGAAGACTTCGGCGACTACCACAAGATGCCGAAGATCTGATCGCCTTACTCCTGCCCTGGTCCGTCGCTTGCGAACATGCTGCCCATCAGGTCACCGAAACGCGCCGTTTCGGCGTGCATGGTGCGGCTGATACGGCTGTGTTCGGCCAAGGCATGCAGCACGAATTCGCTCCAAAGCAACTGCTCTTCGCCATCCAGGTAGTCGTGCTTCTGCTTCACCAGTTCCATTAGCTGGTCCACGGTTCGGAGTGCCTTCTCGTAGGTTGCTCCTGTTGCTTCCAAGGATAGATCCAGCTGCTCCGACTCGAAGTGTGCAATGATGGGTGCGTATGGATCGTGACGTTGCTGTGCGGCGCCTGCCTTCACCTTCCGGGCCTTCGACGGATCGGGGAAGAGTTCGGCGAAGGTGTTGCGCACGGCCTGACTGATGAGGTGGTGAGCGACCTGTGCCGCGCCTTCCTGCTCGCCTTCGTAGACCAGTTCGATCTTGCCCACGATGGCCGGAACCACCGACTGAAGGTCGCTGATGCGCGCCACCGTACGTTCTTCGCCATTGCGCAAAGCCCTTCGCTCGGCCGCACTGATTAGGCTTTCCATAGCGGTGATCGTCAGGCGTGCGCTTACGCCGCTCTTACGATCCACGTATTCACTTTCGCGGGCTTCCGTGGCGATACGCTCCACCAGAACACGCAATAGATCCGGCACGCGCACACGCGCCACTTGATCCTTGGGGGAGCGCAACTCCTGCGCAGTGATGCGCATGCCCATTTCGATGGTGGGTGGATAGTGCGTGAGGATCTGCGACTGGATACGGTCCTTGAGCGGTGTGATGATGGAACCGCGGTTGGTGTAATCCTCGGGGTTGGCGGTGAAGACGAACTGCACATCGAGCGGCAGGCGCAGTTTGAACCCACGGATCTGCACATCGCCCTCTTGCAGGATGTTGAACAGCGCCACTTGGATGCGCGGTTGCAGATCGGGCAGTTCGTTGATGACGAAGATGCCGCGATGGCTGCGCGGGATGAGGCCGAAGTGGATGACCCGTTCGTCGCTGTAATCGAGCTTGAGGTTGGCGGCTTTGATGGGATCGCTATCGCCGATGAGGTCGGCAACGGTTACATCCGGTGTGGCCAACTTCTCGGTGTACCGTTGGTCGCGATGCAGCCAGGTGATGGGTGTGGCATCGCCTTGAACTGCTATCAGGTCGCGGGCATGGCGCGAGATGGGCGCGAACGGATCATCGTTGACCTCGCTGCCTGCGACCACCGGCATCCATTCATCCAACAATTGCACCAGTGACCGGGCCATGCGTGTTTTGGCCTGTCCGCGCAACCCGAGCAGGTTGATGCTGTGACCAGCGAGAATGGCACGCTCCATGGCCGGAACCACCGTTCGCTCGTACCCGTGTATGCCTTCAAAGAGTGTGCGGCCCGCGCGGATGTTCGCGATGAGGTTGGTGCGCAGCTCCTCTTTCACCGTGCGGCTGCGGTAGCCGCTCTTCTTGAGTTCGCCGAGTGTTCGTGGAAGGTTCTCCATGTGGGAAAGGGAGGGCATAGGATCAGGCCCGTTCAATGCGTTCAGGAGGCTTTGCGGTTGGAGGCGTGATCGCGGAACACCATGTCCGCAAGCCCTTGCAGACCGGTGTAGAAGGCACGGCCTTGGTTGGCTTCGGTGAAGCGTTCGATGAAATGTTGTAGGTAGTGGTCTTGCGCGATCATGAAGGTGGTGATGGGTATGCCCGCCTTGCGTGCGCGAACAGCGGCATCGAGCGTGCGGGCCACGATGACATCATCCAACCCGAAGCTGTTCATGTAATACTCGCCATCGCGTTTGATGCAGCTGGGCTTGCCGTCGGTGATCATCACGATACGGCGGTTCTTCAGCCTACGACGGCGCAACAGGTCCATGGCGAGTTCGAGACCGGCCACCGTGTTGGTGTGATAAGGACCTACCTGCAAGTACGGCAGATCCTTCAGGCTTACCTGCCAAGCATCATTCCCGAATACGACGATGTCCAAGGTATCCTTCGGATAGCGACGTGCAATGAGCTCCGCCAAAGCCATGGCCACCTTCTTCGCTGGCGTGATGCGGTCCTCGCCGTAGAGGATCATACTGTGGCTGATGTCGATCATGAGCACCGTTGCACAAGCGCTCTGGTGTTCGGTCTCCACCACTTCGAGGTCATCTTCGCTGAGGTTGAACTCGTCGATGCCGCGTTGTTGTGCATTACGGATGCTATCGCTCATGGCCACCTGCTCCAGCCGATCGCCGAAACGATAGGTCCTACGATCGCTGGTGGTCTCATCGCCCTGGCCGGTACGCCGCAGGCCGTGATCGCCCCGATCGGACTTCTTCAACTTGCCGAAAACTTGATCCAAGGCGCGCTCGCGGATGAGTTTCTCGGCCTTCCCGGTGAGTGGGGCCTTCCCACCCTTCGTTGGTGGATCGCCCACGATGCCGTTCTTCCGGAGGTCTTCCTCGAACTGCTTACGCCCGTATTCGTTGGTGTAGAATGCATGCTCCTTGTCCAGCTGATCCATCCAGTCGAGTGCTTCCTCCACATCGCCGCTGGTGTGGGTTAGCATCTCCAAGAAGAGGGGCAGCAGTTTCTGGAATGGTGTACGGTCGTCCTGTGGTGGAACGTATCTACCGAACCGATGTAGGAGCATGTGCGAAAGTTAACGCCCACAACAGGGGTCCTGTTCGCTCATGAATGCGAAGAGCGCCTTCGGCCAGGCCGAAAGCGCTCCCGTTCAGAACATTCGGATCACTCCACCACCACCCTACGCGAGCCGGTGCGGCCTTCAGTACTGGTGACCTTGAGGTGGTAAACGCCACCAGGCAAGCCTGAAAGATCGAGCACACTACTGAAGGTGCCGGTGATGGGTTTCACCTCGGTAGCCACCAGCTGACCAGTCGCGGTGAACACCTCCACGGAACGCAATTGACCCTGGCCTAGACCGAGATCCACGCGGCCGTTGGTAGGGTTGGGGTATGGGTTGAAGGTGACCTGGTCGGGACTGACCTCACCGATGCTGTTGCCCGGACCGAGCAGCCACTCTGCCGTGAAGGTGACGCTCGGTGTACCACTAGCAATGATAGTCGTATCCACGGAGGTCTTCAGCGCCGGATATATCATATCCGTGGTGTAGTAATAGTAAGAATCGTACGAGCGGTACAGCAGGCCCAAGGGAGTGGTCTCTGTTTGCACCTTGCGCACCTTCACGCGCAGCACTTCCGGAATGGTAGCCGCAGGCAGTTGTAGTTCGCCATACCCATCAGCCAGTCCGGTATTGACGCCCGCGCGAGTGATGGGCACTGGGAACCCGGGGGGTGAATAGGTAACTGAGAACGGATCGGTCCAAGCCGTGTTGTAGGTACAGGGGAAGGGCAGTTCGATGGCCGAGTTGGTGAAAGCGGCAGCACCTTCGATCTGTGTGCGGAAGCCAACCTGTTCGATCCCCGTGGCGGTAACCCGGTAAGCCAGTGTATCGGAACCGCCGTTGGTGTACAGCACCGTGGCTGTTGGAAAGACCGAACTGGTCGGTGTTACGGACGGCGAGACCAGGAAGCGATCGTTACCTCCTGTTGCATCCAGCATCCAGAAGCCATAGCTGGCATCGGGGCCTGCAGCACCTACCGGGAAGAACTCAGCTGGGGTATTGGTCGTGAAGGAAGTGACCCCGTAGCTATCCACAATGGGAACTAGTCCGTTGGTAGCCTGCGTCAGTGTGGGTTGGGCGATCAAAGCTCCAGTGCCGAAGAGTACACTGGTAAGCACGAGTTGACGTATCATCATGTTCCGGTTCCTGTTTAGTGGTCGAAGGTAAGACGCGCGTTTACCACAGAACGCTGCCCGATGCTCAGGTTCCACTCCTACTTCGTCTCTTTGCTACATTCCCAACCGCATGAAATTCAGCCTCAGCGAGATCACGGACCTGATCCGCCACCGCCGCAGCATAGCACCGAAGGACTATTCGGACCGCTTGGTACACAAGGAAATGGTGGAGCGTATACTCACCAACGCCACTTGGGCGCCTACCCATGGCCTTACCCAGCCGTGGCGTTTCACCGTTTACACCGGCGAGGGGCGGACACGTCTTTCCCGATTCTTGGGGGAGGAATACGAACGCCTGACGCCCCCTGAGAAATTCCTCCAGAAAAAGTACGACAATGTGACCCAGCGTCCACTGCAAAGCACCGTGGTGATCGGCCTCGGCATGGAGCGCGACCCCAATGGTAAGATCAGCGAACGCGATGAGCTGATGGCCGTGGCGTGCGCTGTGCAGAACATGTACTTGACCTGCACCGCTTACGGACTTGGCGCCTTTTGGGCCACAGGCGGACCGTTGATCGGTGCTGGCATGCGTTCCTTCCAGGGTTTGAGCGAGAACGGTGCGGCCTTGGGGCTGTTCTACTTGGGCTACCCTGGAAGCGAGTGGCCGAAGAGCCATCGCAGACCCCTGGAACTGGTGACCACTTGGGTGAATGAGTGACCTACCAACGGCCCACATTCGAAAAGCGATGGACCATTCCTCGGTATGGTTGCGGCTTAGCGACGCCGATGGCCGATCTTTGGGGCGATGACGTGGTGCTGTGTGCGGACCCTTTGCGTTGCGCTATGCGTGAGCTTTTACAGCCTGGCCCAAGGACAGCAAGGTGTGACCACGTTCGGTCTACAGGTGAAACCGGTGTTCGCCATGCCGTATTTCGACCCGCTCACCGAACTGCAGCGGCCTTCTGTTAATGGAGCCATTGAACTGGAAGGCGGTATGGCCTTCGGTATGAGCGTGCGTGTGGGGCTAACCCGCATCATTAGCGTAGAAACGGGCATCGGCCAGATCAAACGGCGGTTCAGCTACAGCCTTACGAACGATACGGCCGGCTTCACGGAGAAGGGGGAGATCCGCTTCATCGGATACGAGATCCCCATCACGGCACTGGCCTACATCCGCACTGGCGAACGGACCTATATGAACGCGGCGATGGGCTTTTCGCTGGACATGTACCCAAGCGACGCAAGAGCACGGCTGGAGAACAGCTCCATCTACATGTACCGCAATCGTTGGGCGCAGTTCGGAGTGTTGGGGAACCTGGGCTGGGAATACCGCACGGAAAAGAGCGGCATCTTCTACATCGGTGCCACCTTCCACCGGCCGTTCGGTGACATGGCCATTGCCGACCTGACCTATTGGGACATGACCGCGAGCTTCGTGCCCTACCCTATGCGTGGCGCGTTGAACGGCGGGTACCTGACGCTCGATCTACGCTACTACTTCCACGAGGATCCCACGCGGGTGCAACGCAGAAAGCGGTAAGAACGAAGGCCGTACCTTCGGCGCTTACCAAACGCTCTGCTCGATGCGATCGAAACGCTACGCTTTCCTTGCCGCCTTATTGTTCCCGATCGCCGCTGTGGTGGCACAACCCGTGAACGATGCCTGTACCGATGCGATCCAGATCACCTGCGGACAAACCGTTGTAGGTAGCACGAGCACCGCTGCGGCCGATGCGAATGCCATTGCCTGTGTAACGACCATCACCGCACCGGGCGTATGGTTCCGCATCACGGGCACGGGAGAGGCCATCACGCTGAGCACCTGCTTGAACTATGGCTTCGATACGAAGATCAATGTGTACTCCGGGCCTTGCCAAGCGCTGGTTTGCGTGGCTGGCAATGATGATGGCGGTGACTGCGAAGTGGGCTCCACCGTGGTGTTCCCTTCCACGCCGGGGCTGAACTACTTGATTCTGGTACAAGGCTACGACAACTCGATCGGCGACTTCGACCTGAGCGTGAGTTGTGGCCCCGTAACCCAGGACCATTGCCCTGGTGCGTTGTCGATCGCCTGCAACGAAAGCATCTCTGGTAGCACTTCAGATGCAACACTGGATGCTATCGCCTTCTGTGAAACAGGCATACAGGCACCTGGGGTGTGGTACACGTTCACTGGTATCAGCGATGCCGTTACGATCAGTACTTGCGAAAGCTTCGACTACGATACACGCGTGAACGTCTATTCCGGCTCTTGCGGTGCGCTCACATGTATTGGCGGGAACGATGACACGCCCGGTGTTGGCACATGCTCTACGTTCAGTTTCCAACCCAGTGCAGAAGAACAGTACTACATCCTGGTGCAAGGCTATGATGGAGAGACCGGGAATTTCCTGTTGGAACTGGCCTGCCTTACCTGTGGCACGCCCACCCAGGTATCTGCCGGCGCGAGCGATGTGAACGCCTATATCTACTGGCAAAGCCTGAACCCCGGTTCCACCTATAGCATCGAATACGGTCCGCTCGGCTTCCAACCCGGCACAGGCCTTGTAGCCACGGGCCTGGTGAACAGCAGTAACGCCACTGCCGTGCTGGAGGGATTGAACAACAATACCGAGTATGCCTACTACGTGCAGGAGATCTGCGGCGAAGGTGATGTGAGCGCACGTGTAGGTCCATTCACCTTCATCACGCTCGCCACCACACCACCGATGAACGCTGTGTGCTCCGGCGCATTGCCACTGGCATGCAACAGTACCGTAACGGGGAACAGCACCGGCAGTTTCTTCCTGCCTGGCCCCACCTGCGGCCCCGCCAACATCACGTCGCGCGGGTTGTGGTATAGCCTTGAAGGCAATGGAGAAACGGTCACATTGAGCACTTGCGGC
This sequence comes from Bacteroidota bacterium, assembly GCA_023428865.1. Taxonomy (GTDB): domain Bacteria; phylum Bacteroidota; class Bacteroidia; order Flavobacteriales_F; family PHOS-HE28; genus PHOS-HE28. The sequence goes on from JAEYWT010000078.1 coordinate 7,656, forward strand.
AATGCCAACTTCGATACCAAGATCAGCGTGTACAGCGGTGTTTGTGGTGATCTGGATTGTGTAGCCGGCGGCGATGATGCACCGGGTTGTGGGAACAATGCCACCCGCATGAGCTTTCCCACGGTAGATGGGGAGACCTATTCGATCTTCGTTCATGGCTACGATGATGAGGCCGGCACCTTCACGCTGAGCGCCACCTGCGCACCTACGTGCTCGCCGATCGCCAGCAATGACGATTGTTCCAATGCACAGATCCTGATACCGACCTCGTTCGGAAACTGCGCGCCAACTTCGGGTAGTAACACGTGCGCATTCGCTTCTGGCGCACCCAATCCGCCTTGTACACCGTACACCCCAGTGGTTGATGTGTGGTACACCTTCAATACCAACGCCCAAACCTCCTTCACCGTTTCCATTGCGGCACTTACAGCGGATGGTGTGAATGCCGCGCTCTACCGCAATTGCGGTGAGCTCACCTACGTGAACTGCGTTCCGGATGTCAACGGACCTTGGTTCCTCAATAACTTGGAACCCGATAGCCACTACCTCATACGCTTGTGGAACAGTGCTGGACCAAGTGCAGGCACCTTCGCCATCTGCATCGAGTCCGACCTGACCACGGAGGTCGCACGCTTGCCGTTGGGTTCCAATACCACGTTGTGGCCCAACCCGGCGAACACCTTCCTCAACATCGGCCACTTGCCAGCGGATGTGGCACAGGTCCAGCTCTTGGATGCACTGGGCCGTGTGGTAAGCACCTTCACGACCAACGGAGCCGAGCGCTACATGGCCGATATCGGTGGTTTAGCACAGGGAACCTACTTGGTGCGTGCCGTAGGTGGCAGCAATAGCACCTTGGGACGTTTCGTGAAAGAGTGATCTGCCGAGCGTAATGGGAACGCCTTGGAACGTGTTCCAAGGCGTTCTTGCTTCAGACCCTATTGCTTCAACAACTTCGCTGAAGCCTGGCCATTGGCTGATGTAAGCACCACGAGATAAGGTGCCTCGGGAAGGGCGGCGATATGCGCGAACACACGGCCATCCGCGGGAACCGGACCTTGGTGGACCACGGACACCGTTCTACCCAGGGCATCCAGCATGCGAATGTTGACGTATCCTTGGTGGATATGGTCCACGCGGATGGACACCACATCGGTAGCCGGATTGGGGAAGACCTCAACGATCAATGGAACCTGTGCGGAATGGATCGAGCTAGGACTATCGAGCACCTGGAAACGCCATGAACCTTCTGGCGCAACGATGGGGCGCACTTGTTCCTTACCGCTGTTGGCCGTACCCTGAATGTAGTAGTGGATGTGTGTGCCAGCCATTTGTGCGGGGATGGAGGCGCTCCAGACCGCGTTGCCCTGATCGGACATCGACACAGCTGTGAACGGTCCTTCAGGTGAAAGTGCCCAGTATACGCGCGCGCTAGCTATACCGCTGCGGTGCCGGATGTAGGCTTCCACCGGATATGGCATGGATGTGTTGTCCGTATCAACGAGGCGTTGGTGGCGGATGAGCAATGGATCGCCCACACCGATGGTCTTGGTGATGCAATGGATGGCACCACTTTGCTGAATGATGTTCTGCTCCGAATCGCAATCGATCCCGATGATCTCATATCCCGGCAATTGTTCCCCAAGGATGCGGAGCCCGATGGTATCATACTCGGTACGATACGTTGGCACGAGCACCGTTCCATTGATGAACACGTTGTTCGTGAAGGTGCGGTAACTGGCATTGGGCGGATAATTCCCTCCGGTGCTCGGCGGCATAGGTATGCGCACGAAACGGTATGGATCCCCGTAGACCGAAACCTGGTTCGCCAAAAGCGTAGCCACGTTCTGCTCCAATTGTGGGCCATCACTGACCCCTTGCGGGAACTCACCCACGAGCAAGGTCTCCTCATCCAGCAACTTCATGTGCATGTCGATGTGGTGGATGCCATCGAAGGGTAGCGTGGCCATCTTGATGTAATGATCGATGCCCATGAATTGCTGCATCACCTCATCCACACCCGCTTCGTCGCGGATGGTCTGATTGAACTCTCCTGCAGGGCCGTTCTCCTCCAAGACCAGTTCGGAGCTGAAGGCCGTGCCCGCACCGTCGCACATGAAGTTGCCACCGGTATGTACCAGGTCATACGGCGCGGCGGTGGTGGAATACACCGCGATGTTCTCCGCCGCCCCGATCGCATCACTGAGCACATCATCCAACGGACGCGGCCGGTTGTAGATCCAGTCCAGCAGTAATAGAGAATCAACCTCGTTGGCGTAGATGGTCTCGCCGAAGTAGTCGCGCGACCAGATGCTATTGAAGCCGGTCTCCACGAACGTAATGCCCGTGATGTCGTCGATGGCTCCGCCGAACAGGTCGTTAGCAAGGTAAGCCTCTACCACAGCCTGATCCGAACAGGCGATGATCACCCGGCATTCGGGCAAGGCATGACGCACGATCTGTTTAAGGATGCCGGGGAATCCTGTCCATACGATCACCAAGCTCTCCACCTCTTCCCACTCGGCCATGGTACGCACTGGGAACGGTGGTGGCGTGGAGATGCCGCGTTGGAGCGTTGACCGGCTTTCGCGATACGGAGCGATCAACGCTCGCTCGTGCGGTGCCAATGAATGTGGAAGTGACTCCTGGGCTACGACTGGTGGAACGGAAAGGATCGCGACAGTGGCGACCACAGCTACCTTGAACCGGTTGGACATGCCACCAAATTAGGGACCGACCCCGGGTTCGATGGACCATTCAGAAGCCAGAATAGGAAAGGTACCGCACGATCAAGGGATCAACTCCCCATCGGCTTCATTGGGTCCGGCCTCCTCCACCGGTGGCACTTCCTCTTTCAAGACCGGTGCTGGTTTCACCGTGGAACCCTTCAGCCCAGCGAGTTGATCGTACAGTGAAACGATGTCGCGCACATAATGGAACACCTGGCTGCCCTTGCAATAGCCGTTCTTCATTTCGGGCCGCATGTAATACTGCGGTTTGGCCAGTAAGAGCACGGCGCGTTCCACATTCTGCTCCCAGCGCTGCGGATCGAGCCCCAGGTGTTCGGCCAGGCGTTGGGCATCGATGATGTGCCCGACACCTGCATTGTACGAGGCTAGCACGAAGCGCAAGCGTTCATTGCGATCGGGTACGGCACGCATCCAGATCGTGTCCAATCTGGTGATGTACAGCTTGGCCGCGCGGATGTGAACCCCCACGGAAAGCGCGGTATCCAAGCCGAAATGCGTGGCCGTCCTGGGCATGAACTGCATGATCCCCTGTGCGCCCTTCACCGAGGTGGCCGTGCTGTCGAAGCGCGATTCCTTCCACGCCATGGCCGTGAGCAACTGCCATTTCCAGCCAAAACCCTGACCGTGTTTCCGGAATTCGGCATCGTAGGGTGAAATGCTGTCCGCGACCGCAGGCATGGATCGTTTGCGCAATGAACCCGGCTTGGTCATCCGCCCGAGGTAACCATCCAATAACACCTTGCGGAAGCGTTCTTCATCGGGTGCAGCCAACCAAGTGTCCAGCGTTTCAAGCAAGCGTGGTGCATTGGTGCGGGTGGCCAGACAAATGGGTTTCTCCTTGCCGGCCACCTGTACGAACTCCAGGGCAGGGAAACGGGTGGCTTCATGCGCAGCGGTGGCATCCGATATCACACAGGCTTTCACATTGCCGATCACCACGTTCATGAGCAACTCATCGGGTGGTGTAGGTGATACCAAAAGGTGCTTCAACAAGGGCTTCTCGCCCGGGCCACTGCGGAACGGTGACCACGCACTGATCACGACACTATCGACCTCCATCATTTCCGCTTGCCCCTTCCCTTCCCCGCGCAAACGCGCCAGCATGGGCTTTACCGTGTACAGTGGTGCTGTGGTGGCGAACCACTTCCGCTCCCAACGTGCGGGTGTGTATTGGGCTGCGATAACATCACCGTGTCCACGTTGTAAGGCCATGAAAAGCGAATCGCGATCGGCCATCACCAACACCTTCATCGGAACACCCACTTGACGTGCAAAACGCTCCAACACCTCGAACGCGAAGCCGGTGATCGCGGCCGGACGTTCCTCCCAGCACAAGGGATCGTGCATGACGAGCACACGCAACGTATCCTGCTTGATCGCATCCAGGTCACGTTCCACCAACGGATGATCCCAAGGCACACGGGCCACCGTTGGTGCGTTCTTCTTCTGTATCAACAACGTGGTGACCATGGCCAGTGCGACCGCGCCAAGCAGGACCCAGAGCCCAGTGCGTTGCTTTACGGTCATCGGTAGGTACGGGTAGCTTCTTCCACCGCCGGTAAAAAGGTCTTGAACTCTTGATCGTAATGATCCCAATGCAACGCCAGCACACGTTCGGCGCCGCGCATGGGCGCACCTGCAGGCGCCCGGCGCGAAAGCCCATCGAGCGCTCGACCGATGCCATCCAACGAGGCGTATGACGTAAGCCAATCACCGGCTACCATATAAGGCAACATGCGTCGCGTACGTTCGGGCATCTGCGCTTCATTGGCCTCCAATAC
>JAEYWT010000097.1 GCA_023428865.1 Bacteroidota bacterium
TCCCAGCGGCGGGCGCGGTCCAGTTCAGTGCTCCAAGAGTTGGAACGCTGATCCCACTTGCGCAACCAGCCGCCGAAGGCTCTATTCAGCAAGGGCAACAGTACGAATACCAGGAGCGGGACCAGGATCGCCGTCATCACCAAGGTACGAAGCATCAGGGGCAGTTGTGCCAATTGCGGGCCGAAGAAGAGCACCAATAGGGTGATGGAAGGGTAGATGGCCAGCCAGACCAACAGGGCTGTTTTCCATTTGGGAGGTGGCCGGTGCGCGGGGGAGGTGCTCATGTGGTGAACGGGTTGCAAAGGTGCATAACCGGTGCCTTCGTCGGCACGCGCGATCAAGCCACGATCTTCGCAGCATGGAATACCGCAAGCTTGGTCCTTCGGACCTACGACTTCCCGTGGTCACCTTCGGTGCATGGGCCGCTGGTGGCTGGATGTGGGGCGGCAACGACCGCAAGGATGCCGTTCGCGCCATCCGTGCCGCCTTCGATGCGGGTGTAACTGCCATCGACACGGCGCCCATCTATGGCCAGGGACTCAGCGAAGAGATCGTGGCCGAAGCGATACAAGGCATTCCACGCGACCAGGTGCAGCTGCTCACCAAGTTCGGTTTCCGTTGGGATCTGAAGAAGGGCGAATTCGCCATGCACAGCCAGGACAATGCAGGCAAGCCCATCGAGGTGTACAAGTACGGCGCTAAGGAGAGCGTGATCTTCGAGTGCGAGCAGAGCCTGCGCCGGTTACGCACCGATCATATCGATCTCTTGCAACACCACTCGCCCGACGCCACCACGCCCATCAGCGAGACCATGGAAGCGCTGGACATGCTCGTGCAACAGGGCAAAGTGTGCTACGCCGGGGTAAGCAACTACAACGTGGAGCAACTCACTGAAGCACGAAAGCACACGGCGTTGGTGAGCGACCAAGTGCCTTACAGCATGGTGAAACGCGCCATCGACGACAGCACCGTACCGTACGCCATTACCGAAGGCTTGGGCATCATCGCCTACAGTCCTATGGAGCGTGGCTTGCTCACAGGCAAGATCAAGCCCGGCCATGTCTTTGCACCCGGTGATCACCGTGCCAACCACAAGCACTATCGCCCGCAGAACATCGAACGGGTCAACACCATGCTGGATGTGTTGCGACCACTCGCTGCCGATAAAGGGTGTACCCTAGGCCAGCTCGTGCTCCGATGGACCATGGACCGGCCGGGCATCACGGTGTTGTTGGTGGGCGCACGCGATGCGAAGCAGGCAGTTGAGAATGCTAAGGCCACTCAGGTGAGGATCACCGCCGAAGAGCGCACACGGATCGATGCGGCGGTAGGGGAAGTGGTGCTGGATCTGGCGTGAGGGTGCGGTCTGTGTATACGCGTATCGTTCAGTAGATCAGTTCGAAGTTCAGGTGCTCCTTGTTGCGCTCGTAGGAGGCGATCAATGCTTGTCGTAGTGCAGGCTGTTCAGCCATTCCGGCATAGATCAACGGTTCCACTTCGCGTATGCGAGCCTCGCTGGGTTTGTGCTTCTTGAATTCCTTGGAGTAAGGTGCTTTTACAGCATTCAATAGTGTGGAGTGGTCCTCCATCTCCCAGATCACCTGATAACAGAATGCCGCGTGATAGGGGTGTGCAAGTGTCGTGGAGATTTCCTTTACCTTATTGATGCCAACGCAGATGTGTACCACAGGCTTTCCTTTCTCGCTATGCAGGTAGAAGAAGTGCGAAGCGATCAAGAGCGCACTGTCGATGGATAACGAGGCCACAGGTTCGCGGTCAAGGGCGCGTTGGTACAGTGTGGAGAATGCGGTGTCCACGGCGAACGACGAATCCACCCGCGCTTGGATGGTGGCGGTATCGGGTAGCAGTTCTTCGAGCTTCCAGATGTATGCTGCGGTGTTGGCGTAGTTCTCGAACTGGTACATCAGCGAGGGCCATAGTGCTGTACAACGGGTGTCCAATGTGGCATCGCCCGTTAGGCTGTCTGGTTCCAGCGATAGGTATGTCTTTCTTCCGTCCTTCGCTAGCTTCAGTTCGAATAGGTCCGTTGTAGGTCTGGCAACGGTCTGTTGTGCCAAGGCGGACGAAGAGAGCACGATACAGGAGCCGATAAGCCAGGCATATTGGGTGTAGGCCATGGTAATGGATGAATGGTGAAGTGAATGTACGTAACCCGTGTGAGGGGGCGCAGCGGCAGCCTGCTGAAGACGAGCCGATGGCGCGGCCCGAGCGAGGAGGCTGCGAGGAGCGAGCAGACCCCGGAGCCGGTTTCCGCGCCTGGCAGGCCGAAGCAGCTACAGCCCCGGCTCAAGGCCGGGATAAACTCCGCACCCGACTTCGTCCTCCTCCGTCGGGCTTCGTCGGGCGCAGCCCGTACCGTGGTCATGGTGGCGAGTGAAGGCACGCCCTGCCAAGAAGCAGGAATGAAAAATGTAGAATGTGAAATGATGAACGCTGAATGATGGATCCGCCGCATTGGTGCTGCAAATGCCTCGGAGGATCGTTGGTCATTCTACATTCATCATTCTACATTTTTCATTCTCTCACGTCCTCCTATTCGCCAACAACACCGGCGCCTGCCCATCGAAGGGGTTGTCCATCCGGCCGATGCTCTTCGCATCCATGCCCGCTGCGCGCATCACGGTGCGGTCGCCGAAACGCTTGCGGATCTTGTCCATCGCCTGGTACAAGTTCATGGCCTCTTGCGTATCGGTGAAGGCATCCATCTGGTGACCGCCGCCCACTAGGTGACTGAAGCGCACGCCGATCAAGCGGATCCGTTGGCGGCGGTCGTACAACGCGCGGAACAAGTCGTGTACCGCGGGTAGGATGATGTGGTCGCACGCCGTGTAACCGATGCGCACCTGTTTGGTGTGCGTGTTGAAATCGGCGTAGCGGATCTTCACCGCGATGCAGCTCGTGAGCTTGTCGCCCTTGCGCAGCTGGAAAGCAAGGCTCTCGGCCATCGCGGTCAGCAGGCCTTTCAGTTTCACCACATCGATGGTGTCGCGCTCGAAGGTGCGTTCCGTGCTGATGCTCTTGCGCTCGTGCCACGCCACCACGGGGCTGTCGTCTATGCCGTTCGCCTTGCGCCACAGCACCGGCCCGTGTTCGCCCAGTAACCGATGCATCAGATCCACCTGTAGCTCTTGCAACGTGTGGATCTTCGCCACGCCCATGCTGCGCAGCAGGTGCGCCGTTTTCTCGCCCACGCCGGGGATGCGTTCAATGGGCATCGGCGCCAGAAAGGGTTTCTCCGTACCGCGCTCCACATACCATTCGCCCGCGCCGTTCTTCGCTTCGCCGGTGGCCACCTTGCTCACCGTCTTGTTGATGCTCAGCCCGAACGAATTCGGCAACCCGCTCTCCTTGATGATCTTCTGCCGCAGCTCCACCGCCAGTTTGCGACTGCCGTGGAACTTATCGGTGCCGCTCAGGTCCACGTAGAACTCGTCCACACTGCTCTTCTCGAACAGCGGCACGTTCGCGCGGATGATCTCCGTCACCTCATCGCTCTTCTTCAGGTACGCGCCACTGTCGCCGCGCAAGATGATCGCATCGGGGCATAGCTGCTTGGCCATCTTCATCGGCATCGCGCTGCGCACCCCGAAGGCGCGTGCCTCGTAGCTGCAACTAGCCACCACGCCGCGGTCGCTATCGGCGCCGATCAGCACGGGCCTGCCGTTCAGCTTCGGCTCGCGCAGGCGTTCCACGCTCACGAAGAAGGTGTTGAGGTCCAGGTGGAGGATGGTGCGTTCCATAGGGTTGAGGCGCATCATGATGCGCCCTTACAGATCAGGGTTTATGGTTCGTTCTGTGGTCGCGGTGGTATGTCGACCCGGAGGGATCGACGTTACAGGTGCTTCGATCAACGCTGGCATTTCCCCCCTCTCCTTGGGAGAGGGGCCGGGGGTGAGGTGCATTTTGGCCGCCTTAACGGGCTGTCCGCTATAGCTGCCTTGTCCGGTCCAGCGGTCGGGGCGCTGCGGTGGCTTCCTTCGGTCGCCTCCTCGCTGCACCCGTCCGCAGGTCCGGCCAGCGGCAGGCTGCCGCTCCCATCCCTGGCGGAAGATCCCGTCCGGCCAACAGTTCCGTGTTGACAAAATAACCGTCATGTTGCAGTCGGTAAATTAGTCATTACATTTGTCCGTCGGATAACTGATCAACGAAATGATGGAAACCCTGGCAGCGGACAACATCTTTCAGAAACCCGCCTACACGGACCTGTTGCCGCTGCAAGGCTTCGTGGTGCACGAGCCTGCGGGCCGCTACGGCATCAGCGAACTGCTGGATAAGCACTTGGCGCGCAAGCTCCTGCTGGTCCGTGGGCAGCATGTGCTGTTGGATCGTGATCTGGCCTTGCTGCATGGTGTGCCGTTGAAGCGGATCACGGCTGTGGTCCGGGCCGGTGCGGCGCATTTCGAAGAAGGCAACATCATTTTCCTTACGCCCGAAGAGATGGCCGCCACGCGGTCGCACGTCGGTGTTACAGCGTCAGTTGCGAAGGCTCCGGTACATGCCTTCACCGAACTCGGCATCCTCACCGTAGGTCTGCTTCTGCGCACCCCGCGGGCCATGGTCTTCAACTTGCGCATCATCCGCCTGTTCCTACGCATGCGCGATGTGCTCACCACCAACCAGGATATTCTGATCCGCTTGGAGCAATTGGAGAAACGTGCCGGCGGCGACAGCGAGGATATCCAGCGCATCCTTCAGCAACTGAAGGAGTTGTTCAGCGCACCACTGGAACCCAGAGATCCTGCTGCTCCCGAACCTCCCGAACCATGAACCCCGCGCTGCAAACCTTGGCCATGGAGCCACCCGCCCGCTACGCCGCCGTGGCTCCGCCCGATGCCGCCATCACCGGCCGCATCCACCACATTCGTGGGCAACGCGTACTGCTTGACCGCGACCTCGCCGAGTTGTACGGCGTGCAGATCAAGGCGCTAAAGCAGGCCGTGCGCCGGAATATGGAGCGCTTCCCGGAGGATTTCATGTTCGAACTGACGTTGGAGGAGGACCGGACTTTAAGGTCACAATTTGTGACCTTAAAGCAGGGCGAGCACACCAAGTATCCGCCTTTCGCTTTCACCGAGCACGGCATACTCATGCTCGCTAACGTGCTTCGCAGCGAACAGGCCATTGCAGTTAGCATTCATATTATTCGTGTATTCAACCGCATGCGGGAAGTGTTCCATTCCCCGCAGCATGTACTGGACAAACTGAAGGAGTTGGATGAGCGTATCTCCATACACGATACCGAGATCCAAGCCATCTTCGACCACCTCACGGAATTGGTGTCGCCCACGGAAACGGCTCGCAAACCCATCGGCTTCAAACCCGGCGAAGCATGACCATCGCCCCACAGCATAAGACAGTCCTACAACCGTCATAAGACACTCCTCACCATGGCAAACCCCGTCTTCGGCTCCAACATCAAGATCCTGCGTACCCGCCGTGGCCGCTCGCAGGAAGAGACCGCCATCGCCCTCGAGGTGAAACGCTCCAGCTACAGCGGCTACGAGAACGGCACCGCCGAACCCTCGTTCGAGCTGCTCGTGCGCATGAGCGAGTACTTCAAGGTGAGCATCGATAAGCTGCTGCGCGATGATCTTTCCGCACTCAGCGAAAGCCAGCTCGGCATCCTGGAGCGTGGTGGCGACATCGATCTCAGTGGCCGCCGGTTGCGCGTGTTGGCCACCACGGTGGATCGCGATGATCGGGAGAACGTGGAGCTGGTGCCCGAGAAGGCCAAGGCCGGCTACGCGCTGGGTTACGCCGATCCGGAATACATCAGCATCCTGCCCACCTTCCAGATGCCGTTCCTGGCGCGCGACCGCAAGTACCGCACCTTCCAGATCAGCGGCGACAGCATGCCCCCGGTCAACGATGGCTCCTGGGTCACGGGTGAATACGTGCAGAACTGGCAGACCATCCGCGACGGCCAGCCCTACATCGTGGTCACCAAGGATGATGGCATCGTGTTCAAAGTGGTGTACAACCAAGTGAAAGAGAAAGGCAC
>JAEYWT010000113.1 GCA_023428865.1 Bacteroidota bacterium
ATCCTGGCCATGACCGTGGTTTTCATGGTCGGGCGAACCCTTATGGAGCATGCCCCACGCTTCTACGGTCTGCTGACCGGCGGCCGAGGAATGCCCGCGATGAAAAGAAGCTTGCCGCTACATACCCGAGTGGCTGCCTAGGTGCGGAGGTATCGTTCCAATGCCTGCTGCACCCGTTCGTTCATGTTAACGGTGGATGCGGTTGCCAAGCTCTTGCCGGTGATGCGTTCGAAGAGTTCGGTGTAGCGCTCTGTTACGCTGCGAACGAAGGCATCGTCCATGGTGGGTACGACCTGACCTTCCTTGCCCATGAAACCATGTGCGATCAACCACTCCCGCACAAACTCCTTGCTCAGTTGCTTTTGTGCTTCGCCACGTTGCTGGCGTTCCTCGTACCCATCGGCGTAGAAGTAGCGGGAGCTATCCGGCGTATGGATCTCGTCTATCAATAGGATACGGCCATCGCGGGTGCGGCCGAACTCGTATTTGGTGTCCACCAGGATGAGGCCACGCTCCAAGGCGATCCGTGTGCCCTCGGCGAACAAGGCCAAGGCATACCCGCACATGGTGTCCCATTCCGCTTGTGTACACAGGCCACGCTCGAGGATCTCGGCCGGGGTAATGTCTTCGTCGTGACCTTCCTCGGCCTTGGTGCTTGGTGTGATGAGCGGCTGCGGGAACCGATCATTCTCCTTCAACCCATCGGGCATGTTCGCTCCACACAATACCCGGTGCCCTGCCTTGTATTGGCGCCACGCGTGCCCTGCGAGGTAGCCACGCACCACCATTTCCACGGGAACGGTCTTGGCGGTGTGGCCGATAACCACGTTCGGATCGGGGGAAGCGATGGTCCAGTTCGGCGCCACGTGTGCAGTGGCTTGCAACATGTGCCAGCTGAGCTGTGTAAGCACCTGTCCCTTGCGGGGAATGCCTCGCGGAAGCACCACATCGAACGCGCTGATGCGGTCGGTGGCTACGAGGATCGTGCGGCCATCGGTCAAGTGATAAACATCGCGCACTTTGCCCCGGTAGATGCTTTCCACGCCGGGTAGCTGCAGATCAGTGCGCATCAAGGTCCCTTCTCCAGTGCTGCTCATTTCTTGGGTCCGTTGCTTTCTTCCAGTTCGCGGAAGGCCTTCAGCACTTTGGTAACGAGCTCATGGCGGATCACATCCTTCTCATCCAATTCCACCACAGAGACACCTTCAACGTTCCGCAACATGTTCACTACCGGTAGTAAGCCACTGGGCTGGCGATCGGGAAGATCCACCTGGGTGGCATCACCGGTGATGACGAACTTGGCGTTGCGCCCCATGCGGGTGAGGAACATCTTCATCTGCGTGAGCGTGGCGTTCTGCGCCTCGTCGAGGATCACGAAGGCGTGGTCGAGCGTGCGGCCGCGCATGAAAGCCAAGGGGGCTATCTGGATCACTCCCTCATCCAAGTGGTCGGCCAATTTGGACGCTGGGATCATTTCGCGCAGGGCGTCGTAAAGTGGCTGCAAGTATGGGTCCAGTTTTTCGCGCAGGTCACCGGGCAAGAAGCCGAGGTTCTCCCCGGCTTCAACTGCTGGACGTGTAAGCACGATGCGACGCACTTTCCGCTCTTTCAGTGCTTTCACCGCCAAAGCCACCGCGGTGTAGGTCTTGCCCGTGCCGGCCGGCCCGATGGCGAAGACCATATCGCTGCCCGCCACGGCCTCTACCAAGCGCTCCTGGTTGCGGGTGCGTGCTTTCACGCGAAGGCCTGCATTGCCGTAAACGAGCACGTCGGATTCTTCGGGATTCTCGCGCTCACCAGCACTTACAGTCGTTCCCATGATATCATCCAACACCTTTCGTGGCAGTTCGTTATAGCGTGTGGCATAGGCCAGGAGCTCTTCGAAACGTTGCTCGAACTGGGTGATGTCGTTATCCGTTCCGCTCACCTTGAGCGTATCGCCCCGGGCGATGATGCTGAGCTTGGGAAAGAATGTGCGGATGATCCGCAGGTTGGCATCGTTGGCACCAAGGACCTCCACGGGGTCCACACCGGTGATGGTGATGAGCTTCTCTATCAAAGTAACTTTCCGTTGTTGATTTCTTCTGCCAATGGTCGTTTCGCGACCGGGATAGTTTTGAGCGCCGAAGGTAGCCCTTGCCTTCGCTTGTCCCGTTCCCCCGCCATGGCCATCATCACCCTCACCACCGACATGGGCCTGAAGGACCACTATGTGGCCACAGTGAAGGGTTCCATTTGGAGCCAATACCCTGATGCGCGTATCGTGGATGTGAGCCATACGATCAAACCGTTCGATAGCGGCCAGGCGGCTTTCGTACTAAGACAGGCCTATCCGGTCTTTCCACGGGGTACCATCCATATCATCGGTGTCAACCCCGAAGCGGATGGCCATACCCCCCACTTGGTGGTACGGCACGATGGGCACTTCTTCATTGGTGCGGACAATGGCATCTTCAGCCTACTCTTCGAAGGGCCACCACACGAAGCGTTCGAGCTGACCATGAAGT
>JAEYWT010000131.1 GCA_023428865.1 Bacteroidota bacterium
GCGTACGTGTTTGCGGAAACGCAGGGACATTGTGCTATGGGTGCTGTTGTGGTGTTTGGCCACAGGGCGACCCCGTGGGTCGCGACTACGGTGTCGCGGTCATTTCAATTTCCCGATGATGTCCTGCTTGGTGATGATCCCGTACCCATTCACCTGTTCCACCAACACCGCAGGCGACCCATTCCCCAAGCGTTTGGCCACTTCATCCAAGGTGGCATCCATTTTCAGAACAGGCAGCGCGGGACCCATCACCACACGCGCAGCTTGTGTGCGTACATCGGCATCTTCTAGGATGGCATCGAACAAACGGGCGTCGGTTATGGTGCCCACGGGCTTGCCCTGTTCCATCACCGGCAATTGGTCGATGTTGTGCGCCCGCATCTTGTCGATGGCCGCCAGCACGGGCTCGTCTGCCTCTACGCTCAACAATTGTAGGTCCTTGCCTTTCAACAGGTCGCCGGCCGTGGGCTTTTCCTCTACCAGGAAACCGCGTTCGCGCATCCAGTCGTCGTTGAACATCTTGCCCACATAGCGGCTTCCATGGTCGTGGAAGATCACCACCACGGTCTCGCCTTTCTTGAACCGGTCCTTCAACTGCATCAGGCCAGCCATGGCGGCACCAGCGCTGTTGCCAACGAAGATGGCTTCGTCCTTTACGATCTTCCGGGTGTAGATGGCGGCATCGCGGTCGGTTACCTTCTCGAAATGGTCGATCAGGTCCATGTCCACGTTGGCCGGCACGAAGTCTTCGCCAATGCCTTCGGTGATGTATGGATAGATCTCGTTCTTATCGAACTCGCCGGTCTCTTTCAACTTTTTGAAAACCGATCCGTAAGTGTCGATGCCCCACAGCTTGATGTTCGGGTTCTTCTCCTTCAGGTATTTGCCCGTGCCGCAAAGTGTTCCACCGGTGCCTACACCCACCACGAGGTGGTCTATCCTGCCGCCGGTCTGTTCCCAGATCTCGGGGCCGGTGGTCTCGTAGTGCGCCTGTGCGTTGCTGGGGTTGTCGTATTGGTTCGCCTTCCAGCTATTAGGTGTCTCGCTCACCAAACGCGAGGATACACAGTAGTAGGAGCGGGGGTCTTCCGGATCGACGTTCGTTGGGCAAACGATCACTTCCGCCCCGAAGGCGCGCAAGATGTCCACTTTCTCCTTGCTCTGCTTATCGGTGGTGGTGAAGATGCACTTGTAGCCTTTGATGATGGCTGCAATGGCCAAGCCCATGCCCGTGTTGCCGCTCGTGCCTTCGATGATGGTGTAACCCGGTTTCAGGTGACCGGCCTTCTCGGCATCTTCCACCATCTTGATGGCCATGCGGTCCTTGATGCTGTTACCGGGGTTGAAGGTCTCCACCTTGGCCAATACCGTGGCGGGGATGTCCTTGGTGATCTTGTTGAGGCGTACCAACGGCGTGTTTCCGATGGTGCTGAGGATGTTGTCGTGGATCTTCATGGAAAGGCCGCTTCTTCCGGTTGCGGCAACGTGCGAAGGTAGCAGCCCTGAACGGATCGGCCGGTTAAGCGAAGCGTATCGCTTTGGACGGGGCGATACGGGCAACCAGCATGCTTGGCAATAGGAGGGCAAGCACACATACCAGCATGGTCCCTAGGTTGAGCCAGAGGATCGGCATCAGGTCCAGGTCGATGGGTACAGCATCCACGTAGTAACTCTCTACGGGCAAGGTCACCAAGCCGAACTGTTGCTGAACAACGCAAAGCGCGATCCCTAAGAGATCACCAAGCAGAATGCCTATGCCCAGAATGTAGGCTGCATCGATCAGGAAGATCCTGCGAATGGCGCCATTGGTGCTGCCCAGCGCTTTCAACACCCCGATCATGGAGGTACGCTCCAGAATGATGATGAGCAGGGCAGAGGTCATGTTGATGATGGCCACGATCACCATCAGCACGATGATCACGATGACGTTCGTATCCAACAGTTCCAACCACGCGAAGATCTCCGGAAAGCGCTGGCGCACGGTGAGCGAGCGCAAGCGGATGTCCAAATGGTCCCGGTAGATGAGATCATCCATCTCCGCTAGGTCCTCATAGCGGTCCAGGATCACCTCGAAGCCGCCAGCGTATCTGGTGTGGCTGCCGCCTGAACCACCGCGCTCCACCACATGGTATCGCTGGTTCTGGGTGTCTGCTTTCCTCTCAGTGTCGGAGTCGTTCAGCGCGATCGTTACCCAGGCTGTATCCGCCAATGTCTGTCGTGCATCGGTCACTACCAGGGTAATGGTGGTATCCTGCTTCACCTGTAACCAATGCGGCCCCTTGCCGGAAAGGACCGTGCCCGGCCATTCGAAGTCGTAGACGCGGTCGCCACCGAAGGCGAGCCCTTCCACGCGGATGCCACGCGGCGAGATGCTATCGTCTACAAGGATCTCGGCTTTCAAGCCCCACTGCGCGAACCGTTGCAAGTGCTCGATATCCACATACACCAGCTGGTGATCCAGGTTCTCGATGCCTGTTTCGTACAAGCCGCTTACCCTGAATTTCCGCGGGCGGATATCATCATTGTCTTTGATCAGGTAGACCGTGATGGTGTCGCTCACGCCGATGCGCAGCCTATCGCTGAGGTACTTGGAGAGTAATAGGTCCATGGGGCGTGCCGTATCGCCCGTGGCAGGAACGGTGCCAGCCTTCAAGTGCTGTTGCAAAAAGCTCCAGTCATGGTCTTTCCCAACACCTTTCAGGACCACGCCTTGGATCTCGTTCTCCGTTTCGATGATGCCCGGTCGTGTGGCGAACACTTGGATGTGCTTTACACCAGGGATATTCTCCAACGAGGGGTAGAATGGCTGGTCTATCGCAACACGCGGGGTTTCTTTGGAGTCTGTTTGGCTGATGGAGGTGATCTGTAAGTGGCCACCCGCCCCGGTTACCTTCGTGCGCACTTCCCGTTGAAAGCCCGCGGTGATGCCCACCGTGATGATCATGACCGCCATACCGATGACGATGCCCAATACCGCAATGCCAACGATGGGCCGGGAGAGCCGATCGGCCCGATCCTTGTCTATCAGGATCCGGCGAGCAATGAAATGTGAAACGTTCACGTGCGGTGTTGCCCCTTGGGCAGCGGCGAAGATAGGTGCCTGTTCCGCGGCCATCTTACTGCTTGTGGCCTGTGGGCGTACACAACCTGTCCAGGTCAGCGATGTGCCGTCTGCGGATCAAACTAGGCATCTGCAGGTGGGTGCGCAACGTACCACAGAATATCTGTCGTTGTTGATGGGTAAGCGTGTTGCGGTTGTCACGAACCAAACGGGCTTGATCGGAGACCGTCACCTAGTGGATTCACTGGTCGCCCTACAGGTGAACTTGGTGAAGGTGTTCGCACCCGAACATGGGTTCCGAGGGGAAGCAGATGCCGGTGAGCACGTTAAGGACGGCAAGGATGCGCGCACTGGCTTGCCGTTGGTCTCACTCTACGGCTCCAACAAGAAGCCGAAACCTGAACAATTAGCGGATGTGGATGTGCTCCTTTTCGATATCCAAGACGTGGGCGTTCGGTTCTACACGTACATCGGCACGCTCCATTACGTGATGGAAGCTGCTGCAGAAAGTGGAAAGCAGGTGGTGGTGCTCGATCGTCCCAACCCCAATGGCTTCTATGTGGATGGGCCGGTGCTCGATATGGCGTTCACCTCTTTTGTTGGTATGCACCCTGTTCCCTTGGTGCATGGTATGACGGTGGGCGAATTCGCGCGCATGATCAACGGCGAAGGTTGGTTGAAAGGGAAGTCGAAGTGTGATCTTACGATCATTCCATGCACTGGTTATGACCACTCCATGTTCTATCAGCTTCCGGTAAGGCCGTCGCCGAATCTGCCCAACATTTCTGCCGTACACCTTTATCCGTCATTGGGTCTCTTCGAAGGTACCGTGGTCAGCGTGGGTCGTGGCACGGAGAAACCGTTCCAGTGTATTGGATATCCAGGCAATCCAGTTGGTCGGTACTCATTTACCCCTGTTTCCATGCCGGGCGCCAAGGATCCTCCCCATAAGGGCAAGGTATGCACTGGACTGGATCTACAGGAGTATGGCGAGGTGCATCCCCGGCTGGAGAAGCGGATCAACCTGCAATGGCTTACCGGGTTGTATGCCGAAGCCCCCGATAAGGCGAAATTCTTCACGCCCTTCTTCGACAAGCTTGCTGGCGGTAGTTCGTTGCGCGAGCAGGTGATCGCAGGAACGGATGAAGAAGCCATCCGTGCATCGTGGCGCAGTGGCCTCGAACGCTTTGCTCCGATCAGGGCGAAGTATCTCCTCTATCCCTGAAATGCAAGAACCCCGGCTTGCGGCCGGGGTTCTTGTTCCAAGTCCGGGCGATCACTGCTGGATCACCAGGCGTTCGGTGTAGCTCGTTGAACCTGCGGTGATGTTCACCATATAGACGCCGCTTCGTAGCTCCCGGTTGAGGTCGAGGCTGCTGTTAACGTAGCCATCCTGGGTAGTGAGGCTACGAGCCACCACACGTTTACCTGTCATGTCGTAAATGTCAACGTTCACCGTGTTCACGCCGCGCTCAACATTGGTCAGGTTCAGCGTGAGCTGCTCGCCATTGTTGGGGTTCGGGTACATGGTGAGGTTTCCTTCCTGAGCAGGTACGAAGGCGCTGGAACCACCTTGGAAGCTGGATGGGCAGTAGGTGCTGCTGGTGATGTTGATCATGCACACCTTGCCCCAAATGGTAGGGTTGGGGCCGCATGTTGGTTCGCCATCGGCTACACACCACGTGGCACCACCATCCTTGCTCACACGTACATCCACTTCGTATTGGGTGTTGCACTTCAGTTTGTCACCAGAGCTCCAGTTCAAGTGCAGGGCCGGGCTGGTTTGGGGAGGCCTAACGATGCAACTACCTGGATTGGGGTACTCTCCGGGGATGCGGAAGCGGAACTGGTAGCGTACCATTCCACTGTTCACCGTTGGTGTGAATTGTGGGGGATTCGCTACGATCTTGTTGGCAGCGCTATTGTTCCCGCCGAACACACGCATCACACCGCAGCTGTAGTCTGAGGTGTTCAGCGGATTGTCCTGCAATTTCACCTGTGGGCATGCGGCACGTGCGGCGTCCATCTTGAACAAGCAAGCCGGGCCAAAGGGGAGGTTCATGCCATTCACACGACCACGGATGCGCACGTTCAAGAGCATGTCCTGTGGTATGTGGGGCGTGGCGATGCTGTTCACCCAACCGTTGATCTTGAAGTGGTTCGCGCGCAAGGCACCGGTACCGGTACCATCGCTCGTAGCATGACTACGGAAGCGACGGAAGCTATAGGCTCCATTCGGCTCGAAGAACCAGAACTCGTAACCGCTGTTCGCGTTGTTCACACCGTACTGAGCGC
>JAEYWT010000176.1 GCA_023428865.1 Bacteroidota bacterium
ACCTTCGACATCACCCAGGTGAAGTACTGGGTGGGTTCCGGCCCCGACAGTTCCGTTCTGGTGGTCGATTTCCAGGATGGAACCGATGACCCCAGTTATGCTTGGGGCTTTCTGCATGATGGCACCGCCACCGGCGAAGACATGGTGAGCGCCATCGCCGCAGCCGATCCGAACATCACCGCCGATATTCCTGGCGGCTTCCTCAATTCGTTCACCTACGGCGATCACGCCGGCATTGGCGGTTCACCGGACTATTGGAGCACCTGGAGTGGCACGAGCGTTGCCGACATGGAGATGAACATGGGCCTTGCCGAAGTGCTCTACAATGGCAGTTGGTTCGGTTGTTCGTATACCGATTTCGACCCGGCGTTGAACCCACGCGAGCCTATCGCGGCGTTCGATCCGTTCGCCTTCACAACGGATGATGTGCAATTCTGGGTCGGTAGTGGAACGAACTCGGCTATCCTCGTGATCGACTTCCAGGATGGCTCGGCTACGCCGTCCTATGCGTGGGGCTTCCGTTTCGATGGCAATACCACGGGTGAGGCCATGTTGAACGCGGTACTTGCTGCGGACGCTTCGCTGGAAGCGGTGATCAACGCCGGATTCCTTAGCGACCTAACGTATGGTACACATGCGGGCATGGGTGGTGCGCCCGACTATTGGAGCACCTGGAGCGCCACCAACTTGGGCAATTGGACCAGCAACTTGGGGCTATCCACTGCGGTGAACGATGGTGGTTTGTTCGGCTGCTCGTACACTGATTTCATGCCGGCCATTCGCCCAACACCACCTGTCGCAGCGGGTCCGACCACAGGGCTCGCGGCACATACGCGTGAAAGCATGCTCGTTTATCCGCAGCCAGCCGTGCAAGAAATGAACATCCGCTCCGAAGGGTCGGGCAACGAGCCGGTCTCCATTGTCGATCTGGCCGGCCAGCTGGTGTATACCGGGCGTACAGCAGGCATGCTCACCACCGTGGATGTTTCTACTTGGGCCGCTGGTCTCTACGTGTTGCAAGTCGGTTCCGTGAAGCGCACCATCGCGGTGCAGTAGATCATGGTGAATGCAACGGACAGGCCTCTGCGCGTGCGCGGTGCTCGCGTGCGCTCCATAGGGCTGTCCGCTGTGATCTTGTTCAATGCGAACGTTGTCGGCCAGGTCTTGGAGGATACGGTTCGATTGAACGAAGTGGAAGTGGCAGCTCCCCGTCTCGTAGGTGTGAACGTGGGTGCGCATGTGGTGGTGTTGGACAGTTCCAACCTTGCGCGGCATGCGACCACCGATCTGGGCACTTTGCTTACGAACGAGAGCTCGGTGTTCATCAAGAACTACGGCCCCGGAAGCCTTGCTACCACGGCATTCCGCGGGGGCAGTGCAAGCCACACGGCGGTGCTGTGGAACGGGTTCAACATCGGTAGTCCCATGAACGGACAGTTGGATCTTTCCTTGGTGCCGGTGTTCGCAGCGAACGATGTGCGGATCGAACATGGCGGTGCTACGACCTTATGGGGCAGTGGCGCTGTGGGCGGTACCATCCATTTGAACGATCTACCACGCTTCGGGCGTGGGCTCCATGCAGAAGCCGGTCTCGCGTTCGGCAGTTTCACCGATAAGCGGCAACTGGTGAAGGTGTCTTTGGCGAATGCGCGGTGGTCTGCCTCCTTGGGGGTGTACAACGTTTACGCGCGCAACGATTTTGAATTCTCCGAATCGGAAAATGGTTCAACACGTCGTCAGGAGAATGCGCAAATGGAGCAGCGTGGGTTGGTCGCGCAGGTCCATCACCAGTTGAACGCGCGGCAACGCATCACGCTTGGATATTGGTTCCAGGATAGCGAGCGCGGTATTCCGCCAACGTTGCATCAGGCCAGTAGTTCGGCAGAGCAGCGCGATGCGAGCCACCGCATCACAGCGGGCTGGCGTTACTTCACTAAGCAGAGCATGTTCCAGGTGCGAGGCGCCATGTTCCATGAGGATCTTCTTTGGTTCCCCTTTGGTGATACCGCGGTGGCCAGCCGATCGAATACATCCATCGGTGAAGTAGAATGGCGTTATCGTCCGCAACGCGGCCATCTGTTGCACGTAGGCCTTCATGCTACGCATGCCTCCGCGATCTCCGACGGGTATCCCGATCGCCCGGAGCAGTTGCGCACGGCCATCTTCGGAGCTTACACGTTCACCACTCGCAACGAACGCTGGTCCCTCTCCGCGTCTGTTCGTCAGGAACGTATGGATGAACGGCAGGTTCCATTCACCGGCAGTGTCGGAGCGGAAGTGAAGCTCGCGAAGGGAGTGCGCGGGAAGGCGAATGCCTCGAAGCTGTACCGTGTACCGACCTTCAATGATCTATACTGGGTTCCTGGTGGCGTACGTGAGCTGAAGCCGGAAGAGGGCCAAGGTGCAGAGATCGGGATCGCCGTTGATCGGACCGCGCGTGGTGTGGTGGTGAAAGCCGACGCAACAACCTATTCCCGCACCATGGACCAATGGATCATCTGGTTGCCCGGTGCCTTGTACTGGAGCCCGCAGAATCTCATGCGTGTATGGAGCCGTGGTGTAGAGACCAGTGTATATTGTTCGATCCCGCTGGAGCGCACCAAGCTGATCCTTGGGGTGAACACCGATCATGTGGTGAGCACCAACCAACGTGCCAAGGGTGCTGACGATGCTTCGGTGGACAAGCAGTTGATCTACACGCCGATGTACAGTGGCCGGTTGCGC
>JAEYWT010000255.1 GCA_023428865.1 Bacteroidota bacterium
CCGGATCATCACGGGTGCGGTGGTGGATGAGACACTGCCCTATGTGGAGATCAAGGTGGTGCCGCTGGAGAACGGCTTGGAGCGTACGGCCATCCGCAAGGTGGATGTTCTGAAGATCGATGTGGAAGGCTTCGAAGATGAAGTATTGGTGGGCAGTGAAGCCATCATCCTGCGTGATCGCCCGGTGCTCTTCATTGAAGTGATAGACGCCAACCTGAAGGAGAACAGCAGCTCTGCCCGCACCCTTGTTGACCGGTTGAACGGCTGGGGCTATACGGTGGAAGAGGCCATTTCGGGCCGCACCATCGATGCCACACAGGACCTTACGGACTGCTCCATGGACGTGGTGTGCAAGCCGGTGTGATCGCTCACCGCAGTTGGCTCAAGCGTTCAGCATCAAGCCGCACGAGGATCCCGAGGAGAATAGTGAAGCTGATCATGCTGCTTCCACCGTAGCTGAAGAACGGCAACGGAATACCGATCACGGGAGCAAGGCCGATGGTCATGCCCACATTGATCATCAGGTGCAGGAAGAAGATGCTCGCGACACAATAGGCGTATATCCGGGTGAAGCGTGATCGCTGCCGATCGCTGATCTGGATGATGCGTAGGATGAGCGTGGTGAGGACGATCACCACGAACGCGGTGCCGAGGAAGCCCCACTCTTCACCCACGGTACAAAAGATGAAATCGGTGCTCTGCATAGGCACGTACTTGAACTTGGTAAGCGTGCCTTCGAGGTAGCCTTTACCCGCGAATCCTCCGGAACCGATGGCGGTCTGGCTTTGCTTCACATTGTAGCCAAGGCCCTGTGGGTCCTCCATCTGCCCCAACATCACCAGGATCCGGTCCTGTTGGTGTTTGGCCAGCACCTTATTGAACGCATAATCAACGCTGCTGATGAAGACCACGGAACTGATGAAGCCCACGATGATGAGCGAGTAGAATCGTTTGCGTTCACGTTTCACGAGCAAGGTGCGCACGCCCCACCATGCCAACATGCAGAACACGGCGATCAATCCCAACAGGAAGTACTGCCCGGTGAGCTTGGCATCGGTGAAGGGCAGGTCGAAGGCGCTTTCTTTGAAGATGAGCGAGAGCACCGAGAGCACACCCGCAAGGATGGCCAACAGCAGTACGTTGCCAGAGAGACCTTCGCGGTAGAGCACTAGTATGAAAGCTCCCGAAACAAGGGAGGTTCCCGTGTCCGGTTGCAACATGATCAACAATACCGGTGCGAGGATGATGGCGGTGCTGATCATCCTCGAGCGGGTGTCCACCAACGCTTTCAGCCCGCTCAGGTAGCGCGTGAGCGCCAGTGCTGTGGCGAACTTGGCGAACTCGGCGGGCTGTATGCCGAAGCCACCGATGGCGAACCAGGCCTTAGCGCCGTTCACTTCCTTACCGAAGAGCAGCACGGCGGTGAGCAACAACAGAACGAAGCCATACACGGCGAATGCCGAATCGCGGAACACCTCACCACGGATCAGAAGCATGCAGCCGCCAAGCACTAAGCTGATGCCCATCCACACGGCCTGCTTGCCGTATTCCTTGCTCTGGTCGAAGATGCTCGGGTGGTCGATATCGTAGGCCGCACTGTAGATGTTGGCCCAGCCCATGAACATGAGCAGCAGATACATGATCAGTATCGGCCGGTCGAAATTGGCGGCGACGTTCTCGCGCCTGCCTGTCCGGTGGGCAGGGGCGTTCATCGGCGGGTGCGTTTGGGTTTCACCTTCTTCACGAAGGTCTTTTCCTTGGCGATCAGGTCAGCCTCCACCATGCGCTTCACCACGTCGGGGCGGGTGATGGTGTCGGTGAGGTATTGCTCAATGAGCAAGCTGGCGATCGGGGCCGCCCAAGTGCCACCGAAACCGCTGTTCTCCACATACACGGCCATGGCGACCTTGGGGTCTTCCATGGGTGCGAAACACACGAACACGGCGTGGTCCTGGCCATGTGGATTCTCGGCCGTGCCGGTCTTACCACAAACGGTGATGCCGTTGATCCGCGCACTGCGAGCGGTTCCACCGGGTTCTTCCACCACGCGGCGCATGCCCTCCTGGATGTAGTCGTACCACTTGGGATCCACGCCGGTCACGTGCTTTTGCAGATACTTCTGTTGCAGGCTGTCCGGATGGCCTACAGCGCGCACCACGTGCGGATCGTAATAGTACCCCTTGTTGGCGAAGATGGCCGCGAGGTTGGCCATCTGCAAGGGCGCTACCAGCACTTCGCCTTGGCCGATGCTCACGCTATAGATGGTGCTGAAGGCCCAGGCTTCCTTACCGTATTTGCGATCATAATAAGCGGCATCGGGAATGTTACCGCCCTTGGCCGACGGCAGGTCGATCGGTAGGCGCTGGCCCAGGCCGAAGGTGAGCATGTACTTGTGCCACTCAGTAAGGCCTAGCGCGGCATCCTTGAACCGGTTCTTCGGGTCCTTGTCCTGCTCCACCATGCGTTTGAACACCATGTAGAAGTAAGGATTGCACG
The DNA here is from genome assembly GCA_023428865.1 of Bacteroidota bacterium. GTDB lineage: Bacteria > Bacteroidota > Bacteroidia > Flavobacteriales_F > PHOS-HE28 > PHOS-HE28. The sequence continues at coordinate 2,497 of JAEYWT010000255.1, forward strand.
AGTATTGGATCGCGTGGATGACATCACCGGCAGCGGGGTGGTTGTGGCAACCAACGAGTGATTTGGTACACGGGAAACCGGTGTTCACATTGATCACGCCTTCATCCAAGGCGATCAGCGATTGCACGATCTTGTAGATGGAACCCGGCGGATATTGAGCTTGCAACGCGCGATCGAAGAGCGGCTTGATGGGATCGCGTTGCAGGATACCGTAGTTGGTGTTGCGTACACGGCCAACGAGCAATTCGGGATCGTATGTAGGGCTGGAGACCAGGCAGAGGATCTCACCGGTCTTGGGTTCGATGGCCACGATACTGCCTTTCTTGTTCACCATCAACTGCTCGCCGAGGCGCTGCATATCCAGGTCTATCCCGGTGAAGAGGTCTTTGCCTTCCACAGCCAGGGTGTCGTACAAGCCATCTTTGAATGAGCCCTTTTGGTTGTTGTGTACATCCACGAGCACGTAGCTCACTCCACGCCGGCCACGCATCTCCTTTTCATAGTACGATTCCAGGCCGCCCACACCGATCACGTCACCGGCTCGGTAGTATGGATCCTCTTCCACCTTCTTGGCGTTCACCTCGCTGAGGTAGCCGAGCAGGTGTGCTGCGGCGTGTGGTGGGTAGGTGCGTAGTGTACGCGACTGTCCGTAGAAGCCCGGGTATTTGTGCAGGTGTACGCTGATGGAAGCATATTGGTCGGCAGGGATCTGCTTCTCGATGATGCTGGGCTTGTGCTTCGAATAGGCAGTGGCGTCGGCCAGGCGTTTCTTGAATTCGAGTTCGGGAACCGAGATCAGTTGGCAGAGCGCCACGGTATCGAATGCGGATACTTCCTTGGGCACCACCATGAGGTCGTACACCGGTGTGTTGGCCACGAGCAGGCGCTCATTGCGATCGTAGATGAGGCCGCGCGACGGATAGACGGTGACCTTGCGCTCGGCCATGTTGGCGGCTTCGGCCTTCCATTTGCCATCCACCACTTGGATCCAGAAGAGGCGCAGGATGAAGACGATGCTGATGAACAGCACCCCGGCGATGAGCACGTATTTGCGGCTCTCGTAGTTCATCGGCGTTCGCGTTCCGGACCGGAGGTGAGGAATTGTGCGAGCAGGCAGAGGCCGAAGGTGAACAATGCACTGAGCACGGCGCGGAGGAAGGTGCCGAAGAAGGCATCGAAGCGGTGTAGCTCGATGAAGAAGAGCCACAGGTGGTGCAACAGGATGAGCAGACCGGCATAGGTGATGTACCAGGCAAAGCCCATGCGCGGCACGGTGGGGCGCATGCCGAACTCGTATCCTTCACGGGGCGCCAGTAAGCGCAGCACGTTCAAGCGGCCGTACATCATCACCACGCAAGCGCTCATATGCATACCCGGCGTACTGTTGAAGTAATCCATCACCAAGCCGGTCAACGCGCCGATGGCCAATTGCGCCCACGCGGGTAGTTCGATGGGCAACATGAGCAGGAAGAGCACGTAGAGGTAGGGTACCAGGTAGCCGTTGAGCACATCCAAATGGTCCAGTACGATCACCTGGAGCAGGATCAGCACCACGAAGCGGAGGATATGCGCGAGGATGGTGCCGATCATGGTCGATGGGCCTTTTGAAGCGTATCGCGCTCGGCTTTCCGCAGATCATCCACCACGTACACGAAGCCACTGCGGGTCATGTCCTCGCTCAGGCGAACGGTGATCTCGTGGTAGTTGCTGCCGGGTTCGTCTTCCACCAGTTCCACGATACCCACCATGATACCGGCCGGGAAGATGCCATCGCCACCGCGTGTCTCCACCGTATCGCCTACGTTGATACGGGCATGTTTGGCGATGTCGATCACGCTGGAGGTCACCGGATCGTTCGTGTTCCAGTAGAGCAGACCGAAGTGCCCGGTACCGCGCATCTGCACGCTGGTCTTGATATCGGGGCTCAGCACACTGATGACCGAAGCGAAACCAGGACCAGCATCGCGCACCACACCCACGATCCCATTGGGGCCGATCACGCCCATATCACCATGCACGCCGGCCTTGGTGCCTTTGTCCAGCGTGAGGTAGTTCTTCGGCTTGTGCCAGGTGCTGTTCACCACCTTGGCAGGGATCACGCGGTACTCTTGCTGACGGATGCTATCCTGAATGCGTGCGAACACCCCTTCGATGGGGGTGTAGGTGCTGATGTGGCGGTTGCGGTAGTCGGCGTTCTCCTCGGCGAGCCTACGGTTCACTTCCTTCAGGTTCGCATAATCGGTGATCTCCTTGCGCCAGGAGAAGATGGTGCCCACCACGGCGTTACTGCTGCTGATGGCCTGCGAGCGATGGTGCTGGTTGCCGTTGTAGAGCAGGATCAACGAAAGGATCAGCCAGCCGAGGAACATCAGCGTGCTGCGGATGCGGTGCAGGAAGCGGAAAAGATCCCTCATGGCCCTATCACATCACCGGTTGGGCGATGCGGGTAGGGA
>JAEYWT010000285.1 GCA_023428865.1 Bacteroidota bacterium
GCGCAACCACACCAACAACACGCGTGAGGTATTGGTGCAGGATGGCGAACATCGCATCCACCTGATCGGCAGTTCGGGCAAGGTTTTGTGGAAATATGAGCTGGATGGCCCCATCCTGGGCCAAGTACATCAGGTGGACCGTTTCAAGAACGGCAAACTACAGTTGCTCTTCAATACGGCAGGTCGCATCCATTTGATCGATCGCAACGGCAAGGACGTGGGTGGTTTCCCCCTCACACTACCGGCGAAAGCCAGCGCACCCATCGCCGTGTTCGATTACGAGAACAGCAAAGAATATCGTGTGCTGGTGCCGGTGGAAGACGGTCGTGTACTGAACTACGGCATGGATGGTGCGCCCACCAACGGTTGGGAAGCACCTCGGCTGGCCCATAGCGCAGGGAACGAAGTGCATCACCTGCGCATCAAGAACAAAGACTACCTGTTGGCCTTCGATGGTGCCGGCAAGGTGAACGTGTACGACCGGCGCGGGGCGGAACGCGAACGTGCCACGTTGAACATGCGAACCGGGGCCAAGGTGCTGAACGTATCGCCGGGCTTGGAGATCGGTGCAACTCGGATCATATGGGCGGATACCACTGGCACCATGTTCGAGGGCACGCTGAACGGCAGTCCACGCGCGATCTCCACGCCTGGTAGGAACACCCTTGGCACACTTGCCGACGATGGCCTCTTCGATGTCGTACGAACGAACGTTGACAGCCTGATCGTCATGCACGGAACGAAGGAAATGTTCAGCAGGACATTCGGAACGGCCCTGGCAGGCGAAGTCTACGTATACAAGCTGAGCGGGCGCATGGTACTCGGCGTAACGATCCCCGAGCGGGAGCAGGTCGTCTTGGTAGACGATGGCGGGCACCAACTAGAAGGCATGCCCTTGCGCGGCAACACGCCGTTCAGCATCGCCGATCTGGACCTTGACGGCACCATGGAATTGATCACCGTTACGGCGGATGGCCATGTGATCGCGTACAATGCACAGGCATTACGCTGATAGCTGACACCTGTCAGGCGACAACCACTTCGTACACCGAACTTTGCGGGATGCCCGCTACGGATATCACCAATGTGGAGGACATTCGGTCCTTGATCGAAGCCTTCTACACGCGTGTACGACCTGATCCGGTGATCGGACATTTCTTCACGGAGCTGGACTGGGAGCACCACATCCCGCACATCACCGCGTTCTGGAACATGGTGCTGTTCGGCGACTCCAAGTTCCAAGGAGACCCCATGACAGCGCATAAGAAGCTGCATGCCAGGTTGCCGATGAAGCCAGAGCACTTCGAGCATTGGGTGGTGCTCTTCCAAGGAACGGTTGATGCGCTCTTCAGCGGTCCGAAAGCCGAAGAAGCGAAACAACGTGCGTACACCATCGCGGGGGTGATGATGCACAAGGTGTTGTAGGAGTTGATCACATGTCCTGGTCCGAGATCCGAAGAGATGCGGTGAGTAGTGGCAAGAGCTGCATGGTATCGGACCTTGGTCATCTACTCCCCTTTGCCGTCTTCATTGAGGTCCGACATTCCATATGACCATGGAGCCATTCTAATTTCGGACGCAGCGTCGCCTAGTTCGTGCTTTCACCGGCCAGGCGAAGTACATGGTCCACCAGATCGGAGGAAACCCGGAAACCACTTTGTTGAAGGGAGATGATCAACGGTCGCACAGCTGGAATGTGACCTTGCTCCTTCGCAAGTAAAAGCACGGCCATGGTTCCCGTGGTCGGAACTTTGATGCGATCGGCAAGAAGCCGTGCCTTTCGATCATCCGTAAGGAGTTTGCTTCCGGTCGTTTCCAAGGCCAGTACCAATGAGCTAGCTTCTCCTGGATCCACATGCTGTATGAACTCATGGAAGAGGGCCGTGTCCTTATGGTCGACCACTCGCATCCATGGAGGCACTTCCGTTCCCCACTCTGCGGCGACGACCGTAGTGATCAGCAATTCGCCAAAGACAAGCCTTAAGAGATGAAAATGTCCGGCATTCTCCAGCGCGATGAGCGCAGTGGTGTCAGCGATGATGACCACGGATATTGTTCAGATCGCGATCAACATCATCAGGAGAGTGATTGAAGAGAGATACGCCGTACTTGCCCAAACGTTCCGCGAAGGTGCGCTTGTCCAGACCCGCCAGGTCTGCCGCGTTCCCCAGCGAGAGCAGTGCATGCTCATAGAGATGCGCCGCCAACATCTCCTTCACCTCCGCTTCGGTCCAAGCAAAGGCGTCAGGAACCTCGATGGACAGTCGCTTCGCCATACAACAAAGTTAGTCCAAAGCAGTACTACCGCGGCTTGCGCAGCGCGATGCGTTGTCCTGCGTTGAGGGTTGCATGTTCATCCAGGCCATTGTACTTCGCCAATTTGGCGAGTTTCACTCCGTACTGCTGACTCACATCCCACAGCGTTTCGCCCTGGCCCGCGACATGTTCTGCAGCGCTCTTGGACATGTTGCGTTTCGGCTGGATGTAGATGCGCTGTCCACCTTGCAGCTTGGCGTCCTTATCCATGTCGTTCCAACGCGCGATCATCCCGTGGGTCATTTCCAGGTCCTGCGCCAGTTTGCGGAAGTCGTCGCCTTCTTTGGTCACCACATACTTGATGCGGCCTTCGTAGCTCTCCACTTGGCGGGCTGCTCCTGCGCTCCAGGTGATCACATCGCCGCTGCCGCGTTTTGAGTTGCGTGTGTTGGTGGGCTTTGTTGCTGCCGGCTTGGAAGCCGTCGATGTGCTGGGTTTCGGCTTGTACGCGACATCGATGCCTTTGTCCAACTTGTGCAATTCGTAGCGCTCGATCAGGCTGATCAACTTGGTGGGGTAGTTCGGATCGGTGGCATACCCGGCCTTCTTCAACCCTTTGGCCCAACCTTCGTAGTCGGTGGACTTCAGTTCGAAGAGGCCTGCATAGCGCGGCTTCTGAAGGAACTTGGCGTGATCCTCGTAGCTCTGCGCCGCATCCTTGTACTTGCGGAAGCAATCGTCCTTCTTATCATCATCGTGGTAGGTGCGGCCGCCGGTCCAATCGGGTGTACACTTGATGCCGAAGTGGTTGTTTCCTTCGCGTGCGAGCTCGCTGTTGCCATTCCCGCTTTCGAGCAGCCCTTGCGCCAGGGTGATGCTGGCCGGTATGCCGTGTTCCTTCATCTTCTTCACGGCCACGTCCTTCCATTCGTTGATGTACTCTTCGGCCGTGAAGCGACGACCGGGAGGCTGCCCTTGGGCGGAGAGAGCCGTGGCCAGGGCTACAGCGAGCGGCAGGAGGATCGTCTTCACCATAGGGAAAGGTACCAGGACCGGGTAAGGCGGTCGTTGGGATGCTGCGAAACTATCGGCGTACAGCAGGGTCATCCGTCGGGGTTCCAAGTAGAAACGCACCATGCCATGTGGAAATAACGTGCCAGGATGCCGACTTCGCATCTTCGCAGGGTGAAAACGCCCTATACCCTCCCCGACCCAGATGACCCACGGGGCCGCCGCCTGAAGGAACAGGGCTATCTGGACGGTGATTTCTACTTCACCCCGGAAGGC
>JAEYWT010000336.1 GCA_023428865.1 Bacteroidota bacterium
GCCCAGCGATCACTGCCGGAATGAAGCCCGCGAGCAGCTTCAGGTAGAAGTCGAAGCTCTGGAAGAAGCGTCTCCAATAGAGCACCACCACGCTCAGAATCGTTCCGAACTGGATGGCTACGGTGAAGAGCTTGACGAACTCGTCCTGCTGGATCCCCATGATGGTGGACCCGATGATCATGTGGCCCGTGCTGCTGACGGGCAGGAATTCGGTGATCCCCTCGATGATCGCGAGGATGATCGCTTGGATGATCGTCATTTGCCCGCTTCGTTCTCCCCCGTCTTCTTCAGGATGGCGTAGGCCACGAAGGCATAACCCACCAACACCACGATCGGCGCCAGGGTGATCCTACGCGCGCTGAAAAGCTCGGCCGCGTCGAACGCATTGGGGTCGCCATTGCCACCGCCCGACATGAGGATGTAGCCCAGTACCAAGATGCCCAGGCCGATCAACAGCAGCTTGTAGTTCGTTGCCGTGAAGGGCATGTCGTTGTTCAGTTCGGGCTTGGCCATGGTGTTTCGATCGGGTTGGGATCAGCTCCAGTGAAGATCCTCGGAGTTCATGCGAAGGTAGCGGCGCACCGCGAACCAGGTGGAGATCAAGGAGATCAGCAGGCCCAAGACCAGCACGCCAGCGAAGAGCATCGCCAAAGTAGGCATGTCCGTGAAGGCGAGCAGGTCCGGCATGTAGTGGTTGGTGAGCTGCAACAAGCCAACCAATAAGCCGATGGCCAGCACCGCTCCAACGATGCCCTGCCACAAACTCTGCCCCAGGAACGGCTTCTTGATGAACCATTGCGTGGCACCCACCAAGTGCATGGTGCGGATCAGGAAACGCTTGCTGTAAATGGCCAAGCGGATGGTGTTGTTGATCAGTGCGATGGCCACGAACAAGAGCAACACCGTGAAACCGAGCACCAGCAGGCCCACCTTGCTTACGTTGGCATCGATGTTCTCCACCACCGCAGCGTTGTAGGCCACCTCCTGCACCCGTTGGTCCTTCTTCAGTTGCTCCGCTATCCACTTCAGGCTATCGGTCTGGGCGTAGTCGGCATTCAACCGCAATTCGACCGAGGGTAGGAGGGGATTGCTGCCCAACACGCCCAGGAAATCCTCGCCGAGGTCCTGCTTCAGCTGTTCCGCGGCTTCATCGGCCGTTACGTAACGCGTTTCGTGGGTGTACGCTTCGGTGTCCAACTCTTTGCGGAACTGCATGATGTCCACCTCCTTCAGGTCGCGTTTCAGGAAGAGCTCTACCCGCACGTTCTCCTTGAAATAGCGCTCCAGCGAACGGGCGTTCAGCACCAAAAAGCCCAGTACACCCAGCATGAAGAGCACCAAGGCGATACCGATCACCGTGCTCACGTTGGAGGTGCGGGTGCGTGACTTCAGGTAGCGCTGGTCGCTCATGTTCAATGGATCGGCGGTCGCGAAAGTAAGGGTGATGCGCAGAACCCACCCCGGCTCGCCGCCGCCCTTCTACCTTCGCGGTCCGTAGCAAAGGACCATGCAGTACGATCCGAAGGAAATTGAGCAGAAGTGGCGCGAGAAGTGGCAAGCCGACAAGACCTACCGCGTCTTGAACGATACGTCCAAGCCGAAGTATTACGTGCTCGACATGTTCCCTTACCCCAGCGGCGCAGGTCTGCACGTAGGGCACCCGCTCGGCTACATCGCCAGCGATATCGTGGCGCGTTTCAAACGGCACCAAGGCTTCAACGTGCTGCACCCCATGGGCTACGACAGCTTCGGCTTGCCCGCAGAACAGTATGCCATACAGACCGGCCAACATCCGGCCAAGACCACCGAGGAGAACGCCGCCCGGTACCGCCAACAGCTCGATGCCATCGGTTTCAGCTTCGATTGGGATCGCGAGGTGCGCACCAGCAACCCCGATTTCTACAAGTGGACACAGTGGATCTTCCTACAACTGATCGATAGCTGGTACGATGCACGTGCCGACAAGGCCCGACCCATCAGCGAACTGATCGCCTGTTTCGAGGAAAAGGGTTCGCGCGGGCAGGACACCAACGTACTTACTGGTGATGTGGAAGAGTTCGTTGGTGAATTCACCGCCGATGAATGGAAAGCCTTCGATGAGCGCACCAAGCAGATGGTGTTGCAGCACTTCCGCCTGGCCTACCTCAGCGATGCCTGGGTGAACTGGTGCCCCGCCCTGGGCACCGTGCTCGCCAATGATGAAGTGAAGGACGGCGTGAGCGAACGCGGCGGCCACCCCGTGGAACGCAAACGCATGAAGCAGTGGAGCCTGCGCATCACCGCCTACGCACAGCGCCTGCTCGACGGGTTGGATACGTTGGATTGGAGCGACAGCATTAAGGAAGCGCAGCGCAACTGGATCGGTCGCAGCGAAGGCGCCACCGTGCGTTTCCCTGTGGGCGAGGACTTCATCGAGGTGTTCACTACGCGTCCCGATACCTTGTTCGGTGTGAGCTTCCTCACGCTCGCGCCCGAGCATGTGTTGGTGGGCAAGTTCACCACCGAAGCGCAGCGCGCCGAAGTCGAAGCCTACGTGGCGAAAGCCAAGAACCGCAGCGAGCGAGAGCGCCAGGCCGAGGTGGACAAGGTGAGCGGCGTGTTCACCGGCAGCTACGCGAAGCACCCCTTCACCGGTGCCGATGTGCCCGTGTGGGTGGGCGATTACGTGCTTGGAGGTTACGGCACCGGCGCCGTTATGGCCGTGCCCGGCGGCGACCAGCGCGACTGGCGGTTCGCCAAGCATTTCGGGCTGCCCATCATCGCGGTGACCGAAGGGGCCGACATTGATAAGGAAGCCGACGAGCGCTAGGATGCCACCATCATCAGCGAAGGTTTCTTGAACGGGCTGAAGGTGCCACAAGCCATCACGCGCGCGATAGAAGAGCTGGAACGGATCGGCGCCGGTGAGGGCAAGATCAACTACCGCTTGCGCGATGCCGCCTTCGGCCGCCAACGCTACTGGGGCGAACCCATCCCCATCTATTACAAGGACGGCGTTCCCTATCCGTTGCCGGAAAGTGCATTGCCGTTGGAGCTGCCCGCCATCGACAAATTCCAACCCACCGAGACCGGCGAACCGCCCCTGGCCCGTGCAGAGCGCTGGGGTTGGGACGAAGTAGATCAGCAATTGACCGGATCAGCAATTGGGTTCCCGATCGAAACCACCACCATGCCCGGTTGGGCCGGCAGCAGCTGGTACTTCCTGCGCTACATGGATCCGCAGAACGAAGGCCGCTTCGCCTCGCCGGAAGCCATCGACTACTGGCAGCAGATCGATCTCTACGTGGGCGGCAGCGAACACGCCACCGGCCACCTGCTCTACTTCCGCTTTTGGACCAAGTTCTTGAAGGACCGTGGCTACATCAACTTCGATGAACCCGCGAAGAAGCTGGTGAATCAGGGGATGATCCAGGGTGTTTCGGCGAAGATTGTTCGCTTGAACCTATACGAACAAGGTCAAGGGGATAGCATTGGTGAAAACAAAGTTGAGCAAGAACTACAGGGTCGATTCTCGGGACCGCCATGCTTTGTTTCTTCGGATACTCTTCAGCAATGGATCAACTCAGGTTTTGACATGAAACATCCAATGGATGCTCTGGTTCGAACTAGGTTGAGGGAACATGCGGAAAAGGTGTTTGCCGGAAGCCCTAAAACCATGGAGCTTCACTACAAACCAACACAAGAGCATTTGTACTCTAGCATCTATGTGCCACTCGATTGTCTAAATGATCAGTGCACACTGTCAATCGAGCGCTTTAAGGCGTCGTTGCCGGACTATGAACATGCGACGTTCATTCATCACTTGGACACTTTCTCGGTGTATCGGGAGAATGAAAAGATGTCGAAGTCGAAGTTGAACGTGGTGAACCCCGACGACATTATCGCCAAGTACGGCGC
>JAEYWT010000337.1 GCA_023428865.1 Bacteroidota bacterium
CGATCTTGCCGCTCGGAGTGCGGGGCAGCTCCTTCACGGCCACGAAGGCGGAAGGCTGCATGTAGTCGGGCAAGAGGGAAGCAAGGTGCTTGCGCAGTTCGTTCGTGCTCAACTCGGACTTAGCCACATAGTAACCGATCAAGCGTTTCAGGCCCGGACGGTCTTCGCGCACGGTGGCCACGGCCTGCTCCACTGCAGCGTGCTTCTCCATGGCCACTTCCACTTCGCCGAGTTCGATGCGGTAACCGCGCACCTTCACCTGGCCATCGATGCGGCCTTTGTAGTCGATCTCGCCATTCGGCAATTCCGCCGCGCGGTCGCCGGTCTTGTACATCCTTCCACCGGTGATGAATGGGTCAGCAACGAATCGTTCGGCGGTCAGGTCATCACGACCGATGTAGCCGGTTGCGACGCATGCGCCACCGAGATACAGTTCACCTTCTTCGCCTTTCGCGACGGGCTTCATCTGCTCATCGAGCACGTAGAGCTTCACGTTATCGATGGCGCTGCCGATGTTGGGCAACGCGGGCCAAGTGGAAGGATCACCTTTCAATTCCAGTTCGCTCACCACGTGGCCCTCGGTGGGACCGTATTGATTGCAGAAGCGCGCACCAGGCAGTTGTTTGAACAAGTTGATGATCGCCGGCGTGATCTTCAATTGCTCGCCACTGGTGAAGACCTCCTTCAGCGAAGAAGGCACTTCGCCCGTACGCTCAACAGCTTCAGCCAAGTATTGCAGCGCCACGAACGGCACGATGATGCGGTTGATCTTCTCCGCGATGATCTTGCGCAAGAGCTGCGTGCTGTTCAAGCGGTCTTCATCGGTGATCAAGACCAACGTGCCACCTTGAGCGAACGTGGTGAAGATCTCCTGGAAGCTCACATCAAAGCTGATGGGCGCGAACTGTAAGGTGCGATCGCCTTCTTTCAGCACCGAAGTACGCAGCTGCCATTGGATCAGGTTGATCAGCGGTGCGTGGTGCATGGCCACACCCTTGGGCCGGCCCGTGCTGCCGCTGGTGAAGAGCACGTAGAGCAGGTCTTCGTGCTTCGCCGGACACGGACCCTCGAACACGGGACCTTTGTTCAGATCGATGTCCTCGATGAGCAGCACCTCGGTGGCAGTGCCTTGGAAAAGGTGCTGGTGCGTGCGGTTGGTGATCACCACCGGCGGCTTGGCATCCTCCAACATGCCCGCGATGCGCTCGGCGGGGTAGGTGGGGTCCACTGGTAGGTATGCTGCACCGGCGCGGACGATGCCGAGCACGGAGAAGATCAGCTCAGGTGAGCGCTCCAAACACACCCCAACGGTGCGACCGGGTGCTGCACCATGCTGGGCGACCACATGTGCGATGCGGCATGCATTCAGGTCGAGGTTGGTATAACTGAACTGCTCGTCGCCGTGTTGCAGTGCGATCGCCGAAGGGTTCAATTGCGAACCGGTCTGGAAGAGGTCGTAGATCGATCGTAGGCTATGCTCGCTGCTCATGTTTCGTCTCGCTATCAATCAAGGTTCACAGCCTTACAAGGTAGTCTGGCGGCGAACCGGTGGTGTTGGATCGTGGAAAAGTGCCTTTTCAGGTAGCGGTATCAAACGGAAAATGGGCTGAAAAGGTTGCTATGGACCCAATAGCTCGTTCCACTGCTTGGGCATCCAGTTGAGGACAAAATTATACTCATTGGTCGGCAATAAATCCACTTTCGTCGACGGTGGATAACTTGAGTGATTCCATGTCGTGAAGATCCATTGTTCATTTCGTCGACTCGGCGGGGGTATTTGACGAAACATCTCAGGATCGGCGGGGGTTCTGGCCGTAGTAGGTTATCAACGATCTCCTCGCTGGATCATCTAAGGGGTCTAATTTGCCGTCCGTTCAAAAACGTCGGGTCTGTCGGTTGAAGGATAGAAGAACATCAGCAGTAGAAGGTCGGGTAGTATCGCGTTCAGTCCTTGGGGATCAGTGGTCTATGCGTTCATTTCGGGTCTTGGCGAGGGCTGGGAAGAAGCCATGGTGTAACCCCACGGCACCTGATCGCGCTAGAAGGGGTGGTCAACCAGGTTCCCTCTCTCCGGCCTTGGAAGCACTGCCTTGCTTCCGGACCACCATAGGAGGAAGGGCTGCCGAAGTGGCCAGCCAACCAACTTCAGCCATGCGCATGGTCCGTTCTCTTCTGATCGCTTTCGCCGTACTTCTAACGGTTGGTGCGAATGCCCAAACCAGTTCCGAACGTGCCGCAGTGCGCCTTACCGCAACGGTCCAACCCGCTGCGCCAAGCATCACCCTCAACTGGGTGGCCATCGGTAGCACCACATCGCTCACGATCTACCGCAAGCTGAAAACCGGCACGAGCTGGGGCACGGCCGTTGCCACGCCATCTGCATCATCAACCTCGTGGACGGACAACAACGTTACGGTGGGTACCAACTATGAGTACCGTGTGGTGCGTGTTTCCGGCGGCGTTACGGGCAATGGCTACATCAATACGGGGATCAATGTGGCTCCGGTGGACTATCGCGGCAAGTTGATCCTGGTGGTCGACAATACGTTGGCCACACCGCTTGCTCCGGAGATCACTCAGCTGATGGCCGACCTACGCACGGATGGTTGGCATGTGATCCGTGCCGATGTTGCTCGCACAGCCTCGGTCACCAGCGTGAAGGCCATCATCCAAGGGCACTACAACAGCGATCCCACCAACGTGAAGGCGGTGTACCTGCTCGGGCACGTTCCAGTGCCCTATTCCGGCAATGTGTATCCCGATGGCCACGATGACGCGCGCGGTGCACGCCCGGCCGATGGCTACTACGGTGATATGGATGGCACATGGACGGACAATTCGGTGAACGTGACCGTTTCCAGCCACCAACGTACATGGAACATTCCGGGCGATGGCAAGTTCGACCAGAGCGATTTCCCTTCGTCCATTGAATTGCAAGTAGGACGCGTGGATCTCTTCGACATGCCTGCTTTCGGTGTGGGCGAGGTTCAGTTGATGCGCAACTACCTCAACAAAGCGCACAGCTACAAGGTGAAGGGTTGGGAGCCGCAAACGCGAGGTATCGTGATCGATAACCTGCAGTGGCTTGGAAATCCAGTGGCTGGCAGCGGTTTGCGCACCGCACCGCTTACCGGCAACGCCAACCTTTTCGTGAATCCGGCATTGGGGTCCTTCGGTTCCTATGTCAACAACCAAAGCTATCTGTGGACCGCCCACTATGGTGGAGGTCAGCAAGCCATCACCGATGGTGTCGTGACCTACAATGGTACTGATGGCGGCACCACCACGGAGCAACTGGCCTCCTCGGTCACCATGGGTGGCGTGTTCAACATGGCGTTGGGTAGCTTCTTCCTGGACTTCGATAACAAGAACAACTTCCTGCGAGCCATCATCGCACGCGGCGATGGTCTCACGAATTGTTGGGCAGGTATTCCGGCGTGGTATTTCCACCACATGGGGATGGGCGAGAACATTGGCTACAGTGTTCGTCAGACCATGAACAACACGGGACTGTACCCGCCGATCACCGAAGGATGGCAGTCGTCCATCGGCAAGATCCACCTCAACCTCATGGGCGATCCTTCGTTGCGGATGAAGATGGTGGCTCCACCCTCGAACCTCGCGATCACCAATGCTGGCGGGCACCCTTCGTTCACCTGGAGCGCCTCTTCCGAAACGGTCACGGGTTATCACCTGTACCAATTCGAATCCAGTGGCAACGTCACCCGGTTGACCACCAACCCGGTCTCTGGCACCAGCCATGTGGACCCGGCCATTCCGTTCGTAGCAGGGCGCGAATACATGGTGCGGGCTGTGAAGTTGGAGACCAACGTAAGCGGTAGCTATCAGAACCTTTCACTCGGGGCCATCGGCACAGCGGTGGGTACGGCCGCTCCGGATTGCCTCGGCGTGATCGGTGGTACGGCCACGGTCGGTTCCGCCTGTAATGACAATGATCCCTGCACGGTGAACGATGTGTATACCGCTGCTTGCCAATGTGCGGGAACGCCTTCGCCTGATAGTGATGGTGACGGCATCTGCAACGCACAGGATAGCTGCCCCAACGTTGCTGGACAAGTGGGTTCGCCGTGCAACGACAACAACGCATGTACATCGAACGATGTATTGAACGCTAGTTGCCAATGTGTGGGAACGCCCATGCCGGATTCCGACGGAGATGGTATCTGCAACGCCCAGGATAGTTGCCCCAATGTGGCCGGGCAGATCGGTTCGCCCTGCAACGATGGTGATCCGTGTACGACCAACGATGTGCTCAATGCCAATTGCCAATGCGCTGGAACACCTGCACCTGATACAGATGGCGATGGTATCTGCAATAGCCAGGACAGCTGCCCTTTCGTGCCAGGCCAAGTCGGTTCGCCATGCAATGATGGTAATGCCTGCACTACGAACGATGTGTTGAGCGCCAATTGCCAATGCGCGGGAACACCCTTGCCCGATACCGATGGTGATGGCATTTGCAACGCACAAGACAACTGTCCGCTGGTGGCAGGCCAGATCGGTTCCAACTGCAACGATGGCGACCCCTGCACCACGAATGATGTATTGAACGCCAACTGCCAATGTGTTGGCACGCCTGCGCCGGACAGCGACGGTGATGGCATCTGCAATGCCCAGGACAATTGTCCCAACGTGCCGGGCCAAGTTGGTTCACCGTGCAATGATGGGAATGCCTGCACCACGAACGATGTGCTCAATGCCAACTGCCAATGCGCGGGAACACCTTCTCCCGATAGCGATGGCGACGGCATTTGCAACGCGCAGGATAATTGCCCCAACGTGCCGGGCCAGATCGGCTCACCGTGCAACGATGGGAATGCCTGCACCACGAACGATGTGCTGAACGCCAATTGCCAATGTGTTGGAACTCCTGCTCCGGATTCCGATGGCGATGGTGTATGTGATACACAGGACACTTGCCCGAACGTGGCTGGTCAGGTCGGCTCGTCGTGAAACGATGGTGATCCCTGCACCACGAATGATGTACTGAACGCCAATTGCCAATGTGTTGGAACTCCTTCACCGGATAGCGATGGCGATGGTATCTGCAATGCACAGGATAGCTGCCCCAACGTGCCGGGTCAGGTCGGTTCGCCCTGTATCGATGGTGACCCCTGCACGATCAACGATGTGCTGAACGCCAATTGCCAATGCGTGGGAACCCAGGCGCCCGATAGTGACGGTGACGGTATCTGCAACGCGCAGGACAATTGCCCGAACGTACAAGGGCAGATAGGGTCGCCGTGTAATGATGGTGACCCGTGTACGATCAATGATGTATTGAACGCCAATTGCCAGTGCGCCGGTACACCAAGTGGAGATAGCGATGGCGATGGCATCTGCAACGCGCAGGATAATTGCCCGAATGTTCCAGGGCAGATCGGGTCGGCGTGCAACGATGGCAACCCCTGTACGGTCAACGATGTACTGAATGCGAATTGCCAGTGCGTTGGTACGCCAAGCGGTGATACCGATGGTGATGGTATCTGCAACGCCCAGGATAACTGCCCGAATGTGCCGGGCCAGGTGGGCTCAACCTGTAACGATGGTGACCCTTGTACCATCAACGACGTGCTTAACGCCAACTGTCAATGCGTAGGAACCGCTTCGCCGGATAGTGATGGTGATGGAATCTGCGATTCGCAGGACAATTGCCCGAACGTGACCGGGCAAGTGGGTTCACCCTGCAACGATGGCAACCCTTGCACGATAAACGATGTGTTGAACGCCAATTGCCAGTGTACCGGTACACCAAGCGGCGATAGTGATGGAGATGGTATCTGCAATGCGCAGGACAATTGCCCGAACGTCGCTGGACAGGTGGGCTCAACCTGCAACGATGGTGATCCGTGCACGATCAATGATGTACTGAACGCCAACTGCCAATGCGTAGGAACACCTTCTCCTGATAGCGATGGTGATGGCATCTGCAACGCGCAGGATAACTGTCCGAATGTCGCTGGTCAGATCGGTTCATCGTGCAACGATGGTAACCCCTGCACCGTGAACGATGTGTTGAACGCGAATTGCCAATGTGTTGGAACACCTTCTCCCGACAGTGATGGCGATGGTGTTTGCGATGCTCAGGATAACTGTCCGAACGTGGTTGGCCAGATCGGTTCGCCATGCAATGATGGCAACACGGCAACGATCAACGATGTACTGAACACGGCATGTGTCTGCGCTGGCACGCCTGTGGGACTTGATTGCCTTGGTGTTCCCAACGGAAGCGCCATGCCCGGAACGCCGTGTAACGATAACAACCCGAACACCACCAATGACACCTGGTCGGCGGGTTGCATCTGCGCCGGAACACCGGTGGTGGTCGATTGTATGGGTATTCCCAATGGAAGCGCGATGCCTGGAACACCATGCAACGACGGTGATCCAACGACCGGCAACGATCAATGGGGTGTGGATTGCCAATGCCATGGTCTGCCAATAGATTGTGCGGGAGTGGCAGGTGGCCCAGCTATGCCCGGAACGCCCTGTAACGACGGTGATCCCAACAGTCTGGGCGATACCTGGAACTCGAACTGTGAATGCGTAGGAGCCTATCCACAGGTCGATTGTGCGGGTGCGATCGGCGGAACGGCCTTCCTGGACGAATGCGGGATCTGCGCGGGGGGTAACACCGGTATCGTACCCAACGCGGATGTGGATTCAGATGGCCTACAAGTCTGTGAGGACAATTGTGTGGACGCTTTCAATCCCGCGCAAGCCGATTACGATGGCGATGGTGTGGGTGATGCGTGCGACAACTGCGTGTGGGTATTCAACCCCGACCAAGCCGACATGAACAGCAATGGCCTAGGCGATGTTTGCGATGGCTGGGTGGGCCTACAGGAGATCGCACCTGCGGAGGTCTTCAGCCTATTCCCCAACCCTTCTCATGGTGCGGTATCGGTGCTGTGCTCTGTACCCGAGGCACGTTCATTGCGCTTCCACGATGCGGTGGGCGCCTTGGTGTTCGACGCACCCATGCGACAGCGGCTTGATCTTGAGCGCCTGGCAACAGGTGTCTATTCAGTGTTGGTGCTCGATGCGGAAGGCAGACCGCTGGCACGAACAAGACTCGTTATCCAATAACGTGTCGAAGTTGGTGAAGGGCTTCCGGGAACGGAGGCCCTTTCTCTTTTGGTCGTTGAGCTTCGGTGAGCCTGCTTACGTGGCCATGATCCGCAGCACGCGGAAGAGGTCTTGGTCCAATTCGCGCGTACCGGTGATGGCTTCTGGGAAGGGCGTTGTGGCGATGCGGCCGGCTTTAACACCCACCATGCAGTTGTGGTCGCCACGAACGATGGCATCCACAGCGGCCACACCAAGCTTACTGGCGAGCACTCGGTCCTGCACCGTAGGTGAACCTCCTCGCTGCACATGGCCTAAGACGGTCACCCGGATGTCCTTCTGTGGAAGTCGCTCTTTCACGCGGCGGGCCACTTCGAACGCACCGCCTTCCACTTCTCCTTCCGCCACCACCACGATGCTCGAAGACTTGGCCCCATCGGAACCGAGTATCGCCCGGATCAATTGCTCGAAATGCTCGTCACGTTCAGGGACCAGACCGAATTCGGCACCTGCTGCAACAGCACAATCCAAGGCGATCGCGCCCGAATCGCGCCCCATCACCTCAACGAAGAAGAGCCGGTCATGGGATGATGCCGTATCTCTGATCCGGTCGATGGCCTGTACTGCCGTATTGATCGCCGTATCATATCCGATGGTCAGGTCGGTTCCTGCCAGGTCGTTGTCGATGGTTCCCGGCAGGCCGACAGTCGGAATACCATGTTCCCGATAAAGGATGTTGGCTCCGGAGAAGGTTCCGTCGCCGCCGATGGCTACCAGGCCGTCAACGCCGTGCTTCCTGAGTACATCCACCGCTTGTTTTCGACCCTCAGGTTGCATGAATGCAGCGCTCCGGGCCGTGCGTAGGATCGTGCCTCCACGTTGGATGATGTTGCTCACATCACGGGGTCCCATGGCTTTGGTACGGTCGTTCACCAGGCCATCATAGCCTCCCAGGAAACCGGTCACCTTCAGGCCATGCACATGTGCGCTACGTACCACCGCGCGCACGGCGGCGTTCATGCCAGGGCTGTCACCTCCGGAAGTGAACACACCGATATGGCTCACCTTATCGGCCATCATTCGGCGATCACCTGCCCAAGATGCTGGGTATTCCCCGTGTTCGGGTCGATGAGCAGGCAATGGTAGCGTCCGGCCACCAGATCGTTACGATCGATCCAGACCACGCCGCCGCCGCGTGTCGCAGTGCGTTTCGCCGCACGTCCGGTGGCGTCGATCAACAACACGGTCCGATCTTCGGAAACGCTGGAAAGGTCGACAGCGAAGCGATCGGTGAACACGGTGGGGTAGGTTGTCGGTAACGCGCTAGCCAGAGTCGCGTTCACGTCAGTGGTGGTGCTCTCGATGCGGTAACTGTCCAGCGCGCAGGCGATGTACAAGTGGGTGGGCGAGATATGGAAGCGCTCCTGGGCAAAGGTGTTCGGTGCGCTCAGGCCATCGTTGAACGCGGTCCAAGTGAGTCCGTCGTCCATGGAACGATAGCAGCCACTGGCGGCGTTCTTGGTGATGGCGATGTAGTACCCGTCGAAGATCACCAGTTCACTACCTTCTGGACAATTGGAGGTCGGATAACCCGTTGTAGCCGTCCACGTGGTTCCGCCGTTCACCGAGCGCTGCGCACCGAAAGCACCCAGGATCACCAAGGCGCCGTTCTGGCCTTGTACCGATCGCACGGCCCAGTTGGTGGTGCCAGCAGGTTGCCACGAGGTGCCAAGGTCGTCCGAGCGCATCAGGCCGGTGTTCGTGGCTGCGTAGAGTGCATCGCCCACTTGCGCCAACCCGCTCACCACCATGTTGCTGTTCAGGCCGGAGTAGGCTTGCAACCAGGTGACACCATTGTCGAAGGTGCGGAAAACACCGCCACCGTTCTGGCTCAATTGGCCGGTGTACACCAAGAACATGGCCGTGCCGAAAGTGTAGATCTTGTTGCAGTAGATGGTGGACGATGAAGCGGGCAACGTGTTGTTCGCGCTCACCCAACTGGCGCCATTGTCCGTGGATCTGAAGACGCCACTTTCCGTGCCACAGAAGAGCGCGCTTTCACTGTGTCCGATGGACCGCACCGTGGAGCCGTTCGTTGGTAGACCGGTATTCGCCATCAACCAACTGGTGCCATCGTTGGTGCTTTTCCGGATGCCATTGGGCGGGGCCGCAATGAAAATGGCACCATTGAAGGTGGTGATGCTACGACTTCCGTTCACACCTAACGAAAGCGGCGCCCATTGAGCATGGGTGGCGGTCGAGATCAGGAGCGGCAGAGCAAGACAAAGCGTACGGATCAGTCGCATGGGTGCGTATTTCCAACAAAAGTAACGGACTGCATGGTTACCTGCCATGCACGCGCAGTAGGGTATATTTGTGCGTGTTCCGCAGCCTGCGTCCTACACTCAGCGCCTTACTGCTCCTGGTTTTGGTGTTCCAACTAGCACCCAGGACCTGGTTCCATACCTGTGACCACATCCACCACGGGATCACGTCGGAGATGGAAGGTCAAGCGGTTGGCGAGTGTTGTTCGGTTTGCTCCATCGCCTTGCCCACCCTTGCGCGGCCAGAGCCCGTGCGAACTCCGGTCACGAACCGCCTTCCTTGGCTACCACTCATCGCCGCTATAGATGTCCCGTCCTACCTCAGGTTGGATGCGATAATGGGACGAGGCCCACCGATGGTTGGATAGCTTCTGCTGGTGCCATGGCCCAGCCATCCGTGTACCACGCTGCACGGCTTTCGGTGAACCACTTCTCAATCCGACGGTGCCTGATGGTCCGGTCATTCCTCTTCCTCGTCCTCCTTCAATCCACCTTGGCGTGGCCTGTACTACATGCGCAGAGCGGAGCTTGTGAGCATGTGGTGCAGGGCCGTGTATTGGATGAACA
>JAEYWT010000400.1 GCA_023428865.1 Bacteroidota bacterium
CAAATTAGGTCGATGGAGGATCAACGCTTCTTATCCAACTTCTTGCTGTCG
Source organism: Bacteroidota bacterium (assembly GCA_023428865.1). GTDB lineage: Bacteria > Bacteroidota > Bacteroidia > Flavobacteriales_F > PHOS-HE28 > PHOS-HE28. The sequence continues at coordinate 52 of JAEYWT010000400.1, forward strand.
CGTTCGTCGCCCAAGCCACGAGGACTGCCCACACGCGTCATGGCGCAACGGAAGCCGATGGTGGCCGTGCTCTGGCGCTCGTCTAGGTGACGGCGTGTGCTTGGGCTGGCCCAGTAGATACGGTCCGCCCAACTAGCTCCTTTGTAAACCCGGCTGCGGTCGTTCACCAAGCTGGTCTTACCCCAGTCGTACATGGCGTTACCTTCGAAGTCGGGGTTCTCGAAGTAGATACTGCTTTCCACATCACCATCGCGGAAGTCGATGTTATCGCTCGCACGGTAGTTCCTGCGGTCGATGTTCTCTTCCACCGTTACGTTCCGTACGCGCACATCACCTGGCTGGTCGGCTTGGTAGTCGCTGATGCCGCTCAAGAGTTTCGGACAGATCTCCAGGTCCTTGCCTTTTATGTTGTCTATCATGTCCTGCACGCGCTGCATGGCGGCATCCTGCTTGCGGGTGTTGTTGAATTCGATGGCTTGGTCAATAGAGCTCAAAAGCTCGTCGATCAACGCGGCTTCCTCATCCGTAGCACGGCCCTGCATCACCGTTTGGAATTCGGTGAGGTAGTATTTGATACCATCCACGTCGTAAACTACGATGTCGTGCTTGTCCTGCACCACACCATCGCTGTTCAGTACCTTGGTCTTGAACACGTTGCCACGGAACGGGCGGAATCCATCCTTGTCCTCCGGGCTCAATGGGCGGTAGACGTCCATGACCCACTCGCTCACGTTGCCGGCCATGTTGTACAAGCCGTAGTCATTGGGCCAGTAGCTGAACACAGGAGCGGTCACGTCGGCATTATCGTTCAGGCTTCCTGCCACCCCCATGTAGTCACCACGGCCGCGCATGAAGTTGCCACGGAAATCACCATAGAAAGCACCGCCTTTCTTGCGGCTGTCGTAGCGCACCCAGTGGCCATTCCATGGATAGATGCGGCGCTCAACCACACGCTCATCAACGGTATTCCCGAGCAGGCCATAAGCAGCATATTCCCACTCCGCCTCAGTAGGCAGTCTGTATCTGGGCAGAAGGATACCATCTTCCATCCGGATGTTACGGGTGTCCTTGTTCGGGTTGAAGTCCTGCACACCATCCACTTTCTTACCGCTTTCGTACTGGCCAGCCAAGTACGAATCGGTGTTGAAGTGGTCTTCGTTGATCTGGTTGGGGTAGTGCTCGAATAGACCTTCACGGATGAGGATGACCTCATTCACCCGGTCGGTACGCCAAGCGCAATAGTCATTGGCTTGCAACCAGTTCACACCCACCACAGGGTAATCGCGGTAGGCCGGGTGGCGCAAGTAGTACTCTACATACGGTTCGTTGAAGGCCAGCTTGCTGCGCCATACGAGCGTATCGGGCAACGCCTTTTTATAGATCTCCGGGTAGTCGGCCGCGAACACGCGATCCAACCAATAGAGGTATTCCAGCCAATAGAAATTGGTCACTTCCACTTCATCCATATAGAAGGATGAAACGGTGACCGTGCGCGGGATCATGTCCCACTCGTGACGGAGGTCGTCCGTAACGCGACCCATGGTGAACTGACCACCTTCAATGAGGATGAGTCCTGGGCCGTTCTCCTGATCGGTGAAGTCGGTCTTCTCGAAACCGCCGTTCTTGGAATCATTGTAATTCCAACCGGTGGCACCGCTCTTTTCGAACTGGCACCCGCTGAGTACGGTGAGGCCCACCGAGATCAACGCGATATTCCTGAGCTGGTTCATGGTTCTGTGCAGGTTCGTTCAGTTCTAGAAAGTAGGGCAGGCTACCACACGGAAACGACGTTTCTTCGGTTTGCAGTTGAACTGCAATTGCATGCTGATCTCGTGGGAGCCAGCCGTTGCGGTCGTCAGTTTCGATGTGGTCACGTCATAGCTGTAGCCGAATTTGAACTTCTCGGCTTGGAAGCCGATCAAAGCGATGAAAGCATCGCGCGTGCGATACCAAACACCGGCTGTGATCGGGCCGTGGTCCACATACAGACCTAGGTTCAATTGACGGAACGCAGCTTGCTGCTGGTATAGTACGTTAGGAGAGATGCGGGTCCGCGCCTGGCCATATTTCCCTTTCATACCTACGGGAATGGCTGCACCGGCATGGCCGGTTAGTTTCATGGGCAGTTTGCTGGTCCCCACGATCAAGGATTCGTTCGGCTCGGTGAGGTGATGAGCAGCAAAGCCAACGAAGAATATATCGCTATAACCCAATACACCAGCGCTGAAGTCGGCATTGCCGATGCTGCCGCCGCGGGGTACATCATTGGTCTGGTAGATGAAGCCCCGGCGCGGATCGATCTGGTCGCCGAAGGTGAGTTTGCTCCAATCCAAAGACTTTTGGAAGTACGTGGCTTGGAATCCTACCTTAACAGAGAATTTTCTGGAGATGGCCTGTTGGTAGCTGTAGATGCCACTTACCGTGGTGGTGTTGAGGGTGCCCTTGCCAGCCTGATCGTGCATCACCAACAGCCCGAGGCCCCCGTTCAGTCCATCCACGTGCTGGTCGTAGCTCGCGCTGGTGGTAACGAAGGTGCCCGTAAGTGCCGGCCATTGGTTACGATAGTTCATGACCACTCTGGGGCAGCGTGCAGTGCCCGCGAACGCTGGGTTCAAGTAGAGTGGGTTGGCATAGAACTGCGTGAATTGGGGGTCTTGGGCCGAAGCCGAAAACGCCGCGATCACGGTCAGTGCACACCCTAGGGCCGCACGCCTAACGGTCCATTCCTTCATGCTCGTTATCATCGAGGCCATCTGGCCAGCGCCAAGTATACGAAGCAGTTCGTGTAACGGTTGCCCTACCTTCAGCAATAAGCTCGAACCGATGCCGTTGGTGGGGTGTTCCAAGAACGCAAGGGTCGAAGGTAGTACTTTCGGTCCGAAGTGTTGAAAACCTGTTCATCAATGTTCAAGAAGTCATTGCGTACCATGGTGCTCGCCGCCACGTTGGGCGTGGGTTCCACCGTGTTGGCACAGTCCAAAGAAACTCTTCGGCTGTCTTGGGCCGCGGCTATTCCACAAGCTGTGACTGAACCTACCCGTATGGGAGCCGAGGGCAAGGCGCCCAGTGCAGCCAAGGATGTGACGAACCGTGAATTCCTGACCAAGGACGTGTACCTTGATATGGAGCGCGATGGCCTGCCCCTGTGGACCCCGCCGGTGCGAGTGCCACAAGGAACAACCGCTTTCCGTGCGGCCTTGGAAGATGCTGTTTACGAACCGGTGCCCGCCGAAATGCTCAGGAAGTTCCCGGCTTTGCAAAAACTTGGTGATCAGCCTGCAATCCGCACGAACGTGGCTGTGCAACGGAAAGAGACGATCGCTACCGTGGTGGTGGAACCTTACAAACGCAATATGGCCACCGGGCAGGTGGAGCGGTTGGTCGCGGCACAGCTACGCGTGTATGACGTGGTAGCAGGTGCCCCGTTCCGGCCGAAGAGCTATCCGCCGGTGTCCAAATTGGCTTCCGGCTCGTGGTACCGCATGAGCGTGGCTGCCGACGGTGTACACCGCGTTACGTACGAGATGCTGGAACAGGCCGGTGTGAACATGAGCGGGTTGACCTCTGACCGTATCAATATATATGGCAACCATGTAGGCATGCTTCCCTTCGTGAACGCTCAACTGCCCGCTACCGACCTGAAGGTGAACGCCATCGAGATGGTGGATGGAGGAGATGGGGTGTTCGGGCCCAACGATCATTTGTTGTTCTACGCCACCGGAGCCCAGCGTTGGACGCAGGACGGGAACCGCTTCGCGCACACCAAGAACGTGTTCTGTGATAGTGCACATTATTTCATCGGTATCGATGTGGAACCGGCCGTACGCGTAACACCAGCCGCACTTTCAACCAACCCCGCCACCCATACGGTCACTTCCTTCAGCGAACGACAATTCATTGAACGCGACCTCCTCAACCTGTTGAAGAGCGGGCGTACGTGGTTCGGTGAGCTTTTCGACCAGACCCTGAGCTATACGTTCTCCTTCCAAGCGCCGAACATCGTGCAATCCGACTCAGCCACCCTACGCGTGACGGGAGCAGCACGGACCCTTGGGCCATCGAACAGCAGTACCTTCAATGTGATGTCGGGCAGCGTCTTATCCCAGTCCTTCCCCGTGAACGGTGTTTCGGAGAACCACACGGGTATCTATGGGCAGCACTTCGACCGCTCGTTCACCTTCCTGCCTTCGGGTAGCCCGTTCAATTTCACCATCACCTTCAACAAGCACAACCCGGTAACGTCCGTGGCCTGGTTCGACTTCGCGGAATTCAACTGCCGTCGGGAATTGCGAATGGCCGCCGATCAGTTGGGTTTCCGCGACCTGCGCTCGGTAGGAGCGGGCCAGGTTTCCGAATTCATACTGGACCAGGCACAAGGCGTACACCGGATCTGGGAGATCACCGATCCCACGCAAGCCCGTGTGGTCAATGCCACCACAGATGGGAATTCGCTTCGGTTCGTGGTGAATACGGACAGTCTGCGGCAGTTCATCGCCTTCCGGAACACGGGCTACTTGGTGCCACGCATCATTGGCCAAGTGCCCAACCAGAACCTGCACAGTACACCGGTGGGCGTGGACCTTACGATCGTGTGCCCACCCGAGTTCCAAAGTGCGGCCATGCGCTTGGTGGAACGACGCGCGAGCGAGGGAATGGATGTATTGATGGTGAGCCCGCAGCAGATCTACAACGAATTCTCCAGTGGCTCGCGCGACGCTACGGCGATAAAACGCTTCATGCGGATGCAATACCAGCGTGCCAACAACCCGGAAGACATGCCGAGGTACTTGCTCCTGTTCGGCGATGGCTCCTACAACAATGTCCTGCTAACCGCAGCGAACCAGAATTTCATTCCTACCTATCAGACGGCCAACGTGCTGAACCCTGCGCGTTCGTATGGTACGGATGACTACTTCGGCTTCTTGGATGATAACGAGGGTGAATGGACCGGCGATCTGGTGGATATCGGCATCGGCCGGTTGCCGATCAGCACTGCGGAGCAAGCCAATGCGGCGGTGAACAAGATCCTGAACTACGACCAGACCCGCCTGATGAGCTATACGGGCAGTAGCTGTTCGGTGAGCGGTGATAGTGGGTTGCCCGATTGGCGTACCCATGTGCTCTTCGCATCCGATGACCAGGAAGGGGAGAGCTTTGAAAGCACGATACACCTTGGCCAAAGCGAAACCCTGGCGCAGCGCGTAGTGAACGAGCATCCGCGCTTCAACGTGGATAAGGTCTACCTAGATGCGTACCAACAGATCACCACGCCCGGTGGCGAGCGCTACCCGCAAGCCAATGCGGATCTACAAGCTGCGGTAGAGAAGGGACTTTTACTGGTGAACTACATAGGCCATGGCGGCGAAGTCGGCTGGGCACACGAACGCTTTCTGGACAATACCACCATCTTGGGCTGGACCAATGGAGACCGATTGCCCCTGTTCATGACCGCGACCTGCGAATTCACCCGGTGGGATGATCCTTCGCGTACCTCGGCGGGGGAGTACGTATTCCTGAACCCCAGTGGTGGTGGTATCGCCTTGATGACCACCACGCGCCTGGCCTATTCCATCCAGAACTTCAACCTGGGCAACTACTTCTACGACCATGTGTTCCAGACCACCGAGGAACTGGGGCGGACCCAATGCTTAGGGGATGTTTACCGACGCACCAAGCGTGATATCGCCTCCCACGACTCGAATTCGTTCAACCATATGAATTTCTGTCTGCTGGGCGACCCGAGCTTGCGTTTGGCCATACCGCGTAACAACATCAACATCACGTCCATCACCGACACGCTCGGGAATGATGTGGATACCCTGAAGGCACTCGCTACGGTACGGGTGCGTGGCTTCGTTGATGATGGCAACGGGCAGCCCATGAGCGATTTCAACGGCGTGGTGGTGCCGACGGTCTACGACAAGGTGTTGCAGCAGTACACCTTGGCCAATGATGGGGGTAATCCATTCCCCTACCTGCTGCGGAAGAACGTGATCTACCGGGGCCGCGCGACGGTAACCGAGGGTACGTTCAACTTCACCTTCGTTGTACCGCGCGACATCAACTACCAGATGGGGCCCGGACGCATAAGCTGCTATGCCGAGAACGGAGCTACGAACGCTTCTGGTTTCGATAATGAGCCAATGGTCGGTGGCACAGCAACGGATGTGGCCGAGGATACGCAAGGTCCACAAGTGGATCTGTTCCTGAACGATGAGAACTTCGTTCGTGGTGGCATCACCAACGATACACCGTTGCTCTTCGCCAAGTTGTTCGATGAGAATGGCATCAACACCGTGGGTAGCAGCATTGGGCACGACTTGTTGGCTGTGGTGGACGAGAACACGGATCGCGCCATAGTACTGAACGACCTGTACCAAGCCGACCTTGACACGTACAAGAGCGGAGAGGTGCGCTACCGGCTAAGCGACTTGGACGAAGGCAGCCATACCCTGCGGCTGAAAGCCTGGGACGCGTTCAACAACTCGTCTGAGGCGACCACGGAGTTCGTGGTGACCTCTTCTGAAGAGCTGGCCTTGGACCATGTGTTGAACTACCCGAACCCCTTCACCACCCATACCGAGTTCTTTTTCGAGCACAATAGGCCCTGCACGAACTTGGATGTACAGGTGCAGGTGTTCACCGTTAGCGGCCGCTTGGTGAAGACCCTTAGTCGTAGTTTGGCCTGTGAGGGCTTCCGCAGTGAAGGGATGGCCTGGAACGGCCTGGATGACTTCGGCGACAAGCTGGGACGTGGCGTGTACGTTTATCGTTTGCACGTTACCACGCCCGATGGCGAAAAGGCGGAAAAATTCGAGAAGCTGGTGATCTTGCGCTGAGTATTTCTCTCTGAACCCCTTCAACCCGGTTCTCCATCCCATCCGAACATAGGCTGGGTCGGTAGAACAGGGACCTTTACCCGGTCGGATCATGTTGTGGATCAGGCTTACACAATAAGCCCCCCTCGTCCAGCGTATATTTGCCGTCCTTTTTCCCCGACATCCCCTTGATGAGTTCCCTGCGGCCGCTCCTGTTCAGTATCTCCCTGGTATTCATCGCCCTATGGCCATCCCAGGCCGTAGCCCAACCGTGCGACCCCCAATTCAGGGCTTCTGGTCAACAGTGCAATGACCAATTGAACACGATCACCACGGCAGTGCCGTTCCTGCTGATCTCACCCGATTCCCGAGCGGGTGGTATGGGTGATGCCGGTGTGGCCATTTCTCCCGATGTGAACGCCATCCACTGGAACCCGTCCAAATTGGCCTTCGCGGAGAATGATGGTGAGTTCAGCATGAGCTACAGCCCCTGGCTGCGCAACTTGGTGCCCGACATGAGCTTGGCTTACCTCGCCGGGTACAAGCGCCTAAGCAACAAACGCAGTGCGATCGGTGGGTCCATGCGCTATTTCAACTTGGGAAGCATCCTGTTCACGGACATCACCGGCGCCACCATCCGCGATTTCAAGCCTGCCGAGTTCGCCTTCGATGTGGCT
>JAEYWT010000179.1 GCA_023428865.1 Bacteroidota bacterium
CCACCGCACCCGTGATGATCCGGTTCATGCCCGAGTTGTTGGCCACGACCTGGTGCAACCGATGTACCGCCTCCGTGGAACCGATGCCGAGGTTCACCACCTCCAAGTTGGAAAGGGCATTGAGTGCTTTGTTCGCCTTCAGCCGTTCGAAGGTAACCGGGTGTGGCTCGAAGCTTACCACCCTGCCCTTCTTGGCGATACGCGAGAAGCGAAGTGCGAAGCTTCCGATGTTGCCCCCGATGTCCACCACTTGGCTCGTAGGGCCCACCAGGTCGAAGAGCACCTTGTCCGCCGGAAAGACCGGATCGAAGAACAAAGCGTGATCGTTCGTATTGCTCAGGTCCAGCTCCCACCGCAGCCCATAACGCTCCACCGTGCGCCATGATCCCTTCGGGTAGGTGTACTCGGGTGGAACGAGCTTCATCCAGAACGACTCCACCGGCAGGCCATGGGCCTTGCGTTGCAACCAACCCTCGAAGGGGGTACGACGGAACACACTGCGCGCCACATTCAACGCGCGGGTACGCCAACCCAGCTGGTCATAATACGCGTAGTTCCTCATGACGTTGGACATACCTGATGTCCGCTGTTCGTACCGAAGACGTTCCGTACGCGTTGGAGATGCCTGTGGCTCAGTAGTACTTGTAGCGCTCGTCCTTCACGCCAACAGCTTCCTTCAGCGCGTTGAACAGACCGCCATCCACGCGCGACTGCGCACGTTGTTGCAGGCTCTTCTTGTCCACGTTGAGGTCTTGTGGCTCGGGGGCGGCGGTCTTGTTGGTCATGCTCACCACGTACACACCGGTCTCCCCTTTCAACGGCTTGCTCACTTGGCCGTTCTCCAGGGCGAACACTTGGCCAACGACCTCGTATTCGCTGAAACCACCAGGCAGGTTGAATCATTGTAGCCTAGATCGGTGGCGGTCTGCTGTGTGGACCCAAGTTCCGTTGCCAGGGCGTTCAGGTCGGTCTTGCCTTCCATCTTCGCCATCCAAGCAGCGGCCTTCTTCTCCTTCACCACTTCTTTGGTGAAGACCTCCCGCACATCCTCCAATTGTGGTGCGCCTTCTTCGCGGATGCCCGTGAGTATGGCCACCACATAGTTATCACCGCTCTGGATGGGTTCGCTCAGTTTGCCCACTTCGGCTCGGTTCACCCAACTTACCACGGGTTGTGCATCCTGCAGACCGGGCACGAAACGCTGGTCGTTACGCAGTTCATCCACAGGCGTTACTTGGATGCCTTGCTCTTCGGCGGCCTTCTTCAAGCTGGCCAGATCGGTATTGCGCAGGCTGAAGTCGTTGGCCTTCTTGTACCATTCCTTGAAGGTGGCAGGCGAAGGCTTCATGGCGCGCTCCACGCTCACCACACGGCGCTCCTTGCGGTTGCGCTGGCCCAACACTTCCACGATGTGGTACCCGTAACTGGTCTTCGCGATGGTGATGGCACCCACCTTCTCATCGAAGCTGGCGGCGGTGAATTCCGGCACCATCTGCTTCTTGTCGAACCAGTCGTACACACCACCTTTCTCCTTGGTGTTGCTTCCGGGATCCTCGCTGAACTTCACCACCAGGTCCTCGAACTTGCTGCGGTCGCGCTTCACCACGGTGAGCAGGCTATCCGCGAGTTTCTTCTGCTCATCCTCACCCTTGCCGTTCTGGGTGCTCAGCAAGATGTGGCGTACACGTGCCTCGGGCACATCGGCCAATTCGGTCACCTTCACCAGTTTCCATTGGTCGCCTTCCTGGTAAGGACCAACCACCGTTCCTACGGCGCCGTTCACGATCAACGAATCGTTCATCTTATCGGCGGTGCCTTCGGTGTAAGGCGCTTTGTTGAACGTGCGTGAATCGCTGTTCGCGATGATGAAGAGGCTGTCGTTCGTGCTGGTGAGCAAGCCTTCGCGTAGCTCTGCCAACTCCTTCATGGTGGCGGCACGGTCCGCATCCGAAGCCATCACAGGGAACAGGGCGTACTCGAACTTGCGTGAAGCCTGCTGGCGATACTTGCGGTCGTTCTTGTGCTGGTCGTAGTAGCGGCGCAGGTCCTTGTCCTCAACGGTGTAGAGGCTGTCGGCTTCACTATCGTAACGCTTGCCTACGAAGCTGAAGGTGGCCTTGGTGTTCTTGGTGAGGTAGTCGTCCTTGGCTTGTGCGCTGTTCACGAACACGCTCTTCTTCACCAGGGTGGTGTACTTGCTGTACAAGCGGTTCTCAGTGATGCGGCGCTTCTGGATCTTGTTGTACACCGGTGCGTTCACCTGCACGCTTTGGAAGTACTGCTGCAGTTTTTCGCGGCTCGGCTGGCCATCTTCCCCTTGGAAGTTCGGCTGGCTCTTGAAATCCGGCAGGATGTTGTCGCCGAAGCGGATATCATCATACTCCCCTGGCGTAAGGCTGAAACCGGCTTCTTCCACCTGGCCCAGCATCACGCGGCTCTTCATCATCTCCTGCCACACGCTGTTGCGCACCTGCTCTTGCATCTGTGCGTTCACCTGCTGGCCGAAATCGTTGCGGTAGCTCTCCACCTCATCGTTCACACGACGCTCGAACTCCATCATGCTGATGCCGTCGCCACCCACGGTGCCGATGTTCCGATCCTCACGACCACCGCCGCGACCACTGAACACATCGGTGAGGATGAAGGCCACCATGGCCCCGCCTACCAACACCAACAACAAGCCGCTGCGCTCGCGGATCTTACCAATGACTGCCATCGCCTTTTAGGAATAGGGGTGCAAATATAGGAGGCTGCCCCATACGGGGATAGACGCATCTTCTGCCCTGAACATCAGCCGTTAACAGCGCCCTTGGACCAAATGCGGCAAAACCGGGGTTCCCGCATGTGGCGCACCTCCTGACAATGCATCAGTCCCGCAGGAAGCCCGCATCCGGATCGGTCACCTCCAACCGCACCAGGTCTACACGGCCATGGATCACCTGGGCGATGGTGAGCTTGAAGGGCGGCAATTCGATCACCTGACCTTGCTCCGGAATATCGCCCGTGCGGTGTAGGATGAAACCCGCCAGGGTGTCGTAATCGTCGCTTTCGGGTATGGCCAGCCGGTGCGTTGCGATCACGTGAGCCACTTCGGTGCGTGCGCTGAACAGGAATTCGTTCGGTCCCAGGCGCTCTTCCAGCTCCTCGGGCGTATCGTGTTCATCCTCGATATCGCCTACGATGGTCTCTACCACATCTTCCATGGTGACCATGCCAGCCGTGCCGCCGTATTCGTCCACCACCACCGCTACGTGGGTGCGCTGTTTGATGAAGAGCTGCAGCACTTCGTCCGCTGGCATGGTGCCGGGCATGAAGTTGACCGGACGCATGACCGAGCGGATGGTACGGGGTTGCTTGAAGAGCTCGTAGCCGTGTACGTATCCGATCACATCATCAACGCTCTTGCGGTACACGAGCAATTTGCTCATGCCGCTTTCCACGAAACGATCGTGCAACACACTGATCGGCTGGTCCACCTCAATAGCTTCGATCTCGGCCCGCGGCACCATCAGGTCGCGCACTTTGATGTTGCTTAGCTCAAGCGTGTTGCGGAAGTATTGCACCTCGGCATCCATGCCTTGCTCGCTGGTGCGATCGGTGGTCACATCCTTCAGGAATTCATCCAGGTCCACCCGACCGAAGGCGATGGTGCCCGGTTTGCTACGCACACCGAACAGGCGTAGGATCAATTCGCTCAGGCCGGTCATCACCATCATGGGCAACCACAGCACGATGTAGAGCACCTGTAGCGGTAGCGCGAAGATGCTCAGCGCGGTGTTGGGGTCGATACGGAACACCGCCTTGGGCAGGAAATCGCCCACCACCAGGATGAACAAGGTGCTTACCAGGGTTTGCGCCACCAGTACGAACACCTCACCGTAGCCGAAACCCAGGAGCCAGGGTTGCAGCAATTTGGCCATGAGCAGACCATAGAGCACCAAGGCCAGGTTGTTGCCCACCAGCAAGGCCCCGATCACGCGCGCGGGGCGTTTCAACAAGACCGAGACCAACCGCGCCCAAATGGCACCACGGTTGCGCTCCAATTCGATGTACAACTTATTGCTGCTTACGAAAGCGATCTCCAATCCCGAGCACAGCGCCGATACGGCCACCGCGATGATCAGTAGGATGAGGTCTGTACCAGCGAATGGCAAGGGGAATGGCGGAGTATGCCGTGATGGCGAAGATAGGTGGTGCTTGACAAAGCGAACCATCTTCACCCCCCCCTAGTCGAAGATAGGATGCACCCAAAGGCGCAACGAGCACCACTATCAGTGGGCGAAGAGCGCAAGCTTCAAGAGTCGTTGCGCTGCCTCTGCACGTGAACGCTTGTACACATGAAATACCAGGTCTCACTGTAGCGGACCGATCGATCTTCAGATGTATTAGGGCAATTTTCAACTCGATCCTTACATTAGAGCAAGGGATACACGGTTTCGAACCACGATGCGAACATCACAATTGCTGGACCAGAATGAGAAAGTGTAGGCTTACCCTTGTCTCTCGCCTCGCTAGTGGCCCCTACTCCGTGGTGGCTTCCACAGGCGGTACAGGCCATGTCTACCACGCACGTTTCATTCGAGAATGACCATGGTGCGGAGCCATCTTCTCGGTGTTCCGTTCGCCTTGGCGGCGTTCTACACCCAGGCACAACCCTTACTACAGGGTTTGGGCGGTGGGGTGGGCCTACAG
>JAEYWT010000186.1 GCA_023428865.1 Bacteroidota bacterium
GTTCACAGCGGTGTTCAGCATCCCATCCTCCATCCAGCGTTGGGCATTCGACCAACCCAATGTTCTTGTGCTCGGTACACCTGGGATCCTGCTTCCTGCCATGCTTGTTCCGGCGGTGCTTTGGGCCCATGTGGCAGCCTTGGTCAAGCTGCTCGGGAAAGGCCGTTCCGTGGCGGATTGAACCGGCCATTCGAGCGGGTGCCGGAATAGCAAATCCAAGGCCCTGTTAATTATCAACAAAGCCCCCGCTATTGTTGGGAAAATGGCCTGAACGACAGCCGCTTTCGTGGTATCTTCGCGAACCTCTCCGAAAGGGGGTGAAGAACCCATTGGAACCATGTCTGAGACAGCAGTAGAAATGAGCGAGCAGAAGAAAGCGGCGGCGAGCTATTCGGCCGACAGTATCCAGGTGCTGGAAGGCCTCGAAGCGGTGCGGAAACGCCCCGCGATGTACATCGGCGATATCGGGGTGAAGGGCCTCCATCACCTCGTTTATGAAGTGGTGGACAACTCCATCGACGAGGCCCTCGCTGGCCATTGCGATACCGTGGATGTGAGCATCACACCCAACAATGGCATCCGGGTGAAGGATAATGGTCGCGGGATCCCCGTGGACATGCACGCCAAGGAAGGCCGAAGCGCTCTGGAAGTGGTCATGACCGTGCTGCACGCCGGTGGCAAGTTCGATAAGGACAGCTACAAGGTCTCCGGTGGTCTGCACGGCGTGGGTGTAAGCTGCGTGAACGCATTGAGCAGTTTGCTCCGCGCCGAGGTACACCGCGGAGGAAAGAAGTACGAGCAGGAGTACAGCGAGGGCAAGCCGCTCTACAGCGTGCGCGAGATCGGCACCACGGACTACCGTGGCACCATCGTCACCTTCCAACCCGATCTCACCATCTTCCAGGTCGGTGAATACAACTTCGATACGCTGGCCGCCCGTTTGCGCGAACTGGCTTACCTGAACAAGGGCATCAAACTGACGCTGACCGATGAGCGCCGAACCAACGAGGACGGCAGCTTCGTCACCGAGACCTATTACAGCGAAAAAGGTTTGGTGGAGTTCGTGCGGTTCCTCGATGGCACCCGTGTGCCCATCATGGAAGATGTGATCTACATGGAAGGGGAGAAGCAAGGCATCCCAGTGGAGATCGCCATGGTGTACAACGATTCGTACTCGGAGAACATCCACTCGTACGTCAATAACATCAACACCCACGAAGGCGGTACGCACCTGGCCGGTTTCCGCATGGGCCTTACGCGTACGCTGAAGAAATACGCCGATGCCAGCGGCGCTACGCAGAAACTGAAATTCGAGATCGCTGGTGATGACTTCCGCGAGGGACTCACAGCCGTGATCAGCGTGAAGGTGCAGGAACCCCAGTTCGAGGGACAGACCAAGACCAAGCTGGGCAACAACGAGGTGAGCGGTGCGGTGAACATCGCCGTGGCCGAAATGCTGGAGAACTACCTCGAAGAGCACCCGAAGGACGCCAAGCAGATCGTGGATAAGGTGATCCTCGCCGCCACCGCCCGCCACGCCGCCAAGAAGGCGCGTGAGATGGTGCAGCGCAAAGGCGCGTTCTCCGGTGGTGGATTGCCCGGGAAATTGGCCGATTGCCAGAGCAAGGACGCCAGCCAGAGTGAGCTCTTCATGGTGGAAGGAGATTCCGCCGGTGGAACGGCCAAGCAGGGCCGCAACCGCGAGTTCCAGGCCATCCTGCCGCTGCGCGGTAAGATCCTGAACGTGGAGAAGGCGATGCAGCACAAGATCCTCGACAACGAGGAGATCCGCAACATCTACACGGCGCTCGGGGTACACATCGGTACCGAGGAGGACAGCAAGGCGCTGAACATGTCCAAATTGCGGTACCACAAGATCGTGATCATGTGCGATGCCGACGTGGATGGAAGTCACATCCAAACGCTGATCATGACCTTCTTCTTCCGCTACATGCAGCCGCTGATCGAGCAGGGTTACCTCTACATCGCCACACCGCCGCTGTATATGGTGAAGAAAGGCAAGGAGCAGGTGTACTGCTGGAACGAGGCCGAGCGCGATGCCGTGATCGAGCGCATGAAAGGCGCCAACAAGGACGCCAGCGTGAACGTGCAGCGCTACAAGGGTCTCGGTGAAATGAACGCCGAGCAGCTCTGGGAGACCACCATGGACCCCAGCCGTCGCACGCTGCGCCAGGTGACCATCGAGAACGGTGCCGAGGCCGATCGCATCTTCAGCATGCTGATGGGTGATGAGGTTCCGCCTCGTCGCGAGTTCATCGAGAAGAACGCGGTGTACGCGAAGCTGGACGTTTGATCCTGCAACAACGACGAACGAAGAGCCCGGCCTTGTGCCGGGTTTCTTTTTGTCGGTGATCAAGAGTTCTTCACTCCGATTATCTCCGCCGCGATGCTCACCGCGATCTCTTCCGGTGTCTTGCTGTGGATAGCAATGCCAACGGGGGCGTGTACACGCACCAGCTCTTCATCGGTGAATCCAACCTTCCGTATGGCCTCGAACATCACGCGCACCTTTTCCAAGCTGCCCAGTAGGCCGAGGTATTTATAGCGGTTGCGGATCAGCTGGCGAAGGATGAGGTCGTCCGTGCGGTAGCCTACGGAGGCGATGACCACGTTAAGCTCAGGGTCTTCCGGTAAATGCTCGATCATACGCGCGTAGTCCACCACGTGCTTCTCTTGCGCGTAGGTATTGGCGTACCATGTGTGAAGCCCTTTGCGGTCATCGTATACGGTCACGTGGAAGCCGAGCAGGTCCATCTGCCGCGAAAGTGCGAGGGAAACATGGCCA
>JAEYWT010000125.1 GCA_023428865.1 Bacteroidota bacterium
GATCTACGCGGGCCACTTCATGGTGGAAGCACAACGCGAAGGGTTCACACCAACAGGCAGCACGATAACGAACTGGCTCTCGTTCAAGCGCAAAGCAGCGCGAGAGTGGAATGGTACCATCCTTACGGGTTGGTCGCTCCAAGCCACCCAGCTCACCCAAGCCTATCGCCTGTACACCTTGGCACTGGCCAAACAACCGGAACTGGCGGCCATGAACCGCTTGCGAGAACAGCGCGATCTCTTGCCCATGGGCCGTTGGATGCTTGCCGCAACCTATGCGTACGTCGGCCAGAAGGATGCCGCGAAACGCTTGGTGGATGGCATTCCGGCAAGCATTGCAGCATACACCGAACAAGGCTTCACCTACGGCAGTGACCTGCGCGACGAAGCCTTGATCGCCGAAGCCTTGATGCAGATGGGTGAGACCGCCAAAGCCGCTGGAGTGATCCAGCGCATCGCCAAGAACCTGAGCGGTGCTGGTTGGTACAGCACACAGACCACCGCGTTCGGGCTGATGGCAACGGCACACTTCACCCAACAGGACAAGTTGCAGAAAGGCATCACGTACAAGCTCACCATCGACGGAAAAGCCACCGACAAGTTCACCGAGAAAGCCATCAGCAGAACGGACCTACCCACACCCGATGGCAAGACCACCGCTGCGATCAGCAATACGGGAAAGTCGGGCATCTACGTTCGGTACGTGCGCACAGGCACACCCTTGGCGGGCGAGGAGAAAGCCGGATCGCGCGGACTGAACATGAGCGTTAGCTACGTGGACATGAAAGGTGCCACCATCGATCCATCGCGCATCGAACAAGGAACGGACTTCATGGCGGTGGTCAAACTCACCCACCCCGGTGTGGTGGATGGCTACCAACAATTGGCTTTGACGCAAGTGTTCCCCTCAGGTTGGGAGGTCCGCAACAACCGCATGGAAGGCACCGAGAGCGCCGTTGCAGCGTCGTACTTCACCTACCAGGACATCCGCGATGATCGGGTGATGACCTACTTCGATCTGTACAGGGGCAACACCGTCACCTTCAAGGTGACCTTGAATGCGGCGTATACCGGTCGGTACTACCTACCCGGTGCTTCTTGCGAAGCCATGTACGATCACACCGTACACGCCCGTAGACAAGGTCGCTGGGTAGACGTGGTGGCGGCTGGTGATGGTGGAACTGCGCAACGGTGAGATCGATGATCGGTCGGCTTCTGCAACGTAGGCGGAAGGCCTTCTTGATCGGGGCAACTCTCCTTGGCCTCCTGCTCGTTTGGGCGCGCTATGGACCGATGGATCCGTTGTTCCCGGCGCCGCGCAGTACCGTGTTGCTGGATCGCGATGGCGGAACCCTGGGCGCTTCGGTGGCACGAGATGGGCAATGGCGTATGCCTCCGGGCGATAGCATCCCCGCTCGTTTCGAGCGTTGCTTGATCGCCTTCGAGGACCGGCACTTCCGGTCGCACTTCGGCATTCACCTGCCATCGCTGATCCGTGCGGTGCAGCAGAACCGGAAAGCCGGCAGGGTGGTGAGCGGTGGTAGCACCATCACCATGCAAGTGGCGCGCATGGCCCTTGGCGATAGACCACGCACCGTGTGGAACAAGTTCTCCGAAATGGTGCTCGCAGTGCGCCTGGAAATGCGCTACAGCAAGGACGAGATCATTGCGCTCTATGCCGGCAATGCGCCCTTCGGCGGCAATGTGGTAGGATCGGAAGCTGCTGCATGGCGGTGGTTCGGCCGTGCGCCACACCAACTGGGCTGGGCCGAATGCGCCACCTTAGCCGTATTACCGAACGCCCCAGCACGCATCCACCCCGGTAAGGCACGCGAAGCCTTGGCAGCGAAACGGGATAGACTGCTGCGCTACCTGCGCGATACCGGAGTACTCGACAGCCTTACCTGCGACTTGGCGATGAGCGAACCCTTGCCAGAGAAGCCACACGCACTTCCACGGAACGCACCACATCTGCTGATGACCTTGGAGGCAGGCGGCTCACGAGGTGAACGCATACACAGCACCATCGACCAAGTGTTGCAGGAACGGATCACCAGCATTGCCGAACGCCATGGATCGGCCTTGCGCGCCAACGAAGTACGCAACGCCGCCGTGCTGGTGCTGGATACGAAGAGCGGCGAAGTACTGGCCTACCTCGGCAACCTGCCCAGTGCCGATATGAACCATGCTGGCGACGTGGACATCGTGCGTGCGAAACGGAGTGCGGGCAGCTTGTTGAAGCCGTTCCTGTATGCAGCCATGTTGCACAACGGTGAACTCATGCCCGATCAACTCGTGGCCGATCTGCCCACACACTACGAAGGGTTCGCGCCGCGCAACTTCGATGAGCGCTTCGATGGTGCCGTACCCGCATCGGTGGCCCTCGCACGCTCGCTCAACGTGCCTGCGGTACGCGCACTACGGTCGCACGGCATTGAACGCACGCTGCACACCCTGCGTGCAATGGGTCTGCACAGCATCGACCGCAATGCCGATCATTATGGGCTTTCGTTGGTGGTGGGCGGCGCCGAAAGCAGCCTTTGGGAACTCACCGGTGCTTACGCCTCCATGGCACGTATCCTCCTGAACGGAGCTACGGATGCCGTACATCCACCGGTGGCGATAAGAACAGAAGCAGCATCGGAGGGAACCAACACACGCTTTGCATTGGACCCGGCAGCGATACACCACACGGTGCAAGCCCTGCAGAACCTGAACCGTCCGGAGATGGAAGCTGGTTGGCAACACTTCGCCGGTACCGAGCGCATCGCCTGGAAGACAGGCACCAGTTTCGGCCACCGCGATGCTTGGGCCATTGGCTTTACCGATCGGTATACCGTTGGTGTGTGGACAGGGAATGCCGATGGTGAGGGAAGACCCGGCCTAACCGGAACTTTGGCAGCAGCGCCGATCCTCTTCTCCATCTTCGGCCTCCTGCCCGATGGTGTCGGCTTCGATCCACCATTCGATGAGCTGGAGCCCATGGCGGTTTGTCGACTGAGCGGGCTGCGCGCCGGAGCCGATTGTACACCGGTGGATACCCTCAAGATCATTCGAGCGGCCTTGCGCACCGCGCCGTGTACCTACCATCACCGGGTGTTCGTGAACGCACTCGAGACCGAGCAGGTGCCACCCGGGGCCGATGGCCATTGGGTGAATTGGTTCTCGCTACCGCCAGCCATGGAACACTACTACCAGGCCACACACCCTAACTACCGCAGCGCACCCAAGCCGATCTCCGGTGGGGACGAACTCCCCATGGACCTGATCTATCCAGAACCCGAGGCCAAACTCTACATACCCGTGCAGCTGGATGGCCGCCTGACCAGCGTGGTGCTACACGCTGCGCACCGCGACCCGCAAGCGATCCTGAACTGGGACCTCGATGGGCATTTCGTTGGCCGCACCACCGGTGATCACCGCTTGGCCACTGATTCGGGGCCGGGCGCGCATCGATTAACTTTGACCGACCAGCGCGGCCGAACACTCACGACGCGTTTCCACTGCTATCAACGCGGTGTTGGTAAGCCCGTACCATGAGATCCATCCTCCTCGTCTGCTCTATCCTGTACGCCACCAGCTTGCTCGCCCAACCAGACACGCTGTGGATACCCACTTTTGGGACCGTTGTGCCACATGCCGTGGTGTACCCGCCGGTGAGCATGGAAGCACAGTCCAAGCGCATCGGCAAATTCGCCTCGGACACCAGCACCATTGCCGTAAGTATGGACTATAAACGGGGCCATCCCTCAGGCGTCTATCGAGCCTATTACCCGGATGGTAGGCCACTGGTGTTCGCCGTATACGGTTGGGATACGCCCCACGGCGACTGGACCGAATTCGACGAAATGGGTGCCGTAAGCTTGAAAGGCCAGTATCGACAAGGGCTTCGCGAAGGTCTGTGGGCCTTCAAGAAGGAGGGCATCATCGGCCATTACAAAGAAGGCCGCAAACATGGCAACTGGAAGTACTACCAGAACGGCCGCATCCAACGGACAGAGAAATTCAAGAAGGACAAACTCGTTCGTACCCGTACCTTCAACTGAGCATTAACGCGCCTTAACCGTCTTTCTGTCCCACAAGAAGCAACCCGGCACGCCTTTCGCACGTTCCACGCTACGACAAACTATGCACTTGCGTATCCCCTCCCGTCTGCTCACCGTCGCCCTCATCGCCGTAACCATGGTGGTGCGTGCCCAACAAGACAACGATCCCCTTACCACGGGAAAGATCAGTTCGCTCATGTACCACATCGACCGCATGTATGTGGACGATGTGGACAAGAACAAGCTGGTGGATGCTGCCATCGTGAGCATGCTTCAGGAGCTCGACCCTCATTCCATCTACATCCCCAAAGAGGATCTGGAAGAGGTGAACGAGCCGTTGAAAGGCAACTTCGAAGGCGTCGGCATACAGTTCAACATCATCCGCGATACCATTTATGTGGTGGATGCCATTCCCGGTGGACCTTCGGAACGTATCGGCATTCGTGCTGGTGACCGCATCGTGAACATCGATAAGGAGAATGTAGCAGGTGTCAACTTCAAGAACAGCGATGTGATGAAACGCCTGCGCGGTAAGAAAGGCACCAAGGTGGGTGTCTCCATCCTACGCAAAGGCGAAATGGGACCCTTGGATTTCACCATCACCCGCGATAAGATCCCCATCTTCAGTGTGGAAGCCTCGTACATGGCAGAACCCGGCGTGGGCTACATCAAAGTGAGCCGTTTCAGCGCCACCACCATGAAGGAGTTCCGTGAGAAGTTGACCGAGCTGAAAACAGCCGGTATGAAGGACCTGATACTTGACCTACAAGGTAATGGTGGCGGCTACCTGCGCACCGCGATCGAAATGGCCGATGAATTCCTAGGCGATCGGAAGCTGGTGGTCTACACCGAAGGCCGCACCTCGCCCCGCGAAGACACCTATGCCACCAAGGATGGCCTCTTCGAGAAAGGCAAGCTGGTGGTGCTGGTGGACGAAGGTTCGGCCAGCGCCAGCGAGATCGTGAGCGGCGCTGTGCAGGACTGGGACCGTGGCTTGATCGTAGGCCGCCGCAGTTTCGGCAAGGGACTGGTACAACGACCGGTGATGTTGAGCGATGGCTCGGCCGTGCGCCTGACCGTTTCGCGCTACTACACGCCCAGCGGACGCTCCATCCAGAAGTCGTACGACGAAGGTGTGGAAGCCTACCAGCGCGAAAAATCGCAGCGTTTGGAAAAAGGTGAACTCACCACGGCGGATAGCATCCACATGGCCGATACCGTCAAGTACTTCACCATGAACCGGAGGGTGGTCTATGGCGGCGGCGGCATCATGCCCGATGTGTTCGTACCCATCGACACCACCCAGAGCTCCGAATACTTCGGGCAGTTGGTACGCAAAGGCATCCTCAACACCTTCGCCTTGGCCAAGGTGGACAAGGACCGTGACCTGCTCATGGCCGCTTATCCCAATGTAGCCACATTCGCCCGCGATTTCCGGGTGGACGACAATCTGGCCAAGGAACTACAAGCCTACGCCAGTGCCGATGGCATCGAATTCTCGGCAACCGATTGGGCCCGTTCGCGCGAGCTCATCTCCTTGCGACTGAAGGCGTTGATCGCCAGGGACCTGTGGAA
>JAEYWT010000129.1 GCA_023428865.1 Bacteroidota bacterium
GCTCTTGAGTCTTTGGCAGTTCAACTTCACCATCTCACAATGCCTTGCACCCAGCATTCCACTCACCGGACCTGCTGATGCCGCCGCTCGAGCATTCGGCCATTTGACGAATGCCGTATGGAAGAACGACGTGAACAGCACGAAGGTCCTCCGCGGGAACAAGAACCTCCGGATCACCAGCTGAACTTAGTTCGATGCTGTGAAGCCAAACTTCACGGAGCCATGTGCATGATCCTGCCTACGGCAGAAAAGCCTGTGGCGACCTCTCCTGAGCGTTGCCACAGGCTTTGTGCATCCAAGGCAGCGATCGGGTAACAACCGCTTCTGCCTAAGCCCAAGGCGAAGACCAACAACATGGAACATCGCCGTTGAGGGTCTTCGTCCATTCGGCGGAAGGACGAGTCCACACGACATGTGGCTCCGCAATACCTCGTACACCGCCTTGTGTGTCCTTGCATGTTCCTGAACCAAGTCCCCTCCCTGGATCGTAACCGGTGCGTGATCTCGTGCGTCCTATCCGGCATGGAACATGTCATCACCTTTCGCACGATAACACTCTTTGGTCTTCTTCTCCTGCATACATTCCTTCCAGCGCAGGATGATCAACAGGAATTGACCGCTGCACTGGACGAAGCACTACTTGAACATTTCACAGCGGATGCACCTGGCGGAGCTGTTCTCGTAGCACAGGGTAATACCATCCTCTATGAAAAAGCCATCGGTGTCGCGGACCTTGGATCCAAACAAGCACTGACCACAGCGCATCAGTTCCGGATCGCCAGTGTGACCAAACAGTTCGCTGCGGTAGCCGTACTTCAACTGGTGGAGGCCGGCAAACTGCGCCTTAGCGACGAGGTGCAACGCTACGTGGACTTCCCCAAGAAAGCTCATCGGATCACCCTGGAGCACCTGCTTACCCACACCTCAGGGATCCCCGACTTCACCCGGACCAAAGCCTATACCCCAGAAGCCTATGCCAAGGATGTCTCACTACCCGAGCTGATCGCCTTGTTCGCCAACGAGCCCTTGGCATTCGTACCCGGAACCAAGTACAGCTACAGCAACAGCGGCTATATCCTGCTGACCGCGATCATGGAGAAGGTCTCCGGGCAGAGCTGGTCGGACTATGCGCGTGATCATCTTTTCGCCCCGGCGGGCATGACCTCTTCGAGTGCGGCCATCACTGGTGGTCCGCTGGAAGCCGAAGCGATCGGGTATGCCGAAGGTGAGCAAGGCTGGGAACCGGCCTACCCGATCAGCCTTTCCTGGCCGCGCGCTGCCGGTTGTATCCGGAGCACCGTGCGCGACCTGTGGGCTTGGAACCGCAGTGTCTTTGCCGGCAAGTTGACGGATGCCACGCTGCTCGTGCAAGCCCATCGACCCTTCCTCTTAAGCGATGGATCGCCAACCGACTATGGGTATGGTTGGTTCCTCCAAAACGTGCAAGGCAGCCCCACGATCGAGCACAACGGCGGCATCGATGGTTTCACGAGCGCCTGCATCTATCTGCCCAAAGAAGAGATCTACGTAGCGGTGCTGGTGAACCGGCAGACCAGTGATGCGAACGACCTGGCGCCTGTGCTGGCCGCGATCGCCTTGGGCAAACCCTATGGCGGACCGGTGCTGCCCCTCGCCTCCGAGGCTGCTCAGGATTACACCGGAGTGTACGTGAACCCCGAAGGCGTGGAACGCTACATCACCGCGACCGACAAAGGGCTCCATGCCCAGCGAGAAGGTTCCACCCGGCTCGACCTGGACCACCTCGGCAACGATCGCTTCATCTACCACGGGGACGTTATCACGATCACCTTCGAGCGGAAGGATGGTCGCGTGGTAGGAGCCCGTTTCGTGAGCCGCTGGGGCGAAGAAGAGCTCATCCGATCGGACAAGCCGATACCTGTGCGCAAGGAGATCCCCTTGACCGGCGCCGAACTTCAACGTTACGTTGGCACCTTCGAAATGGCCGAAGGCTTCACGCTCACGTTCCGCGTGGAAGGGGATCGCTTCTTCGCACAGGCCACACGACAACCCGAGTTCGAGCTGTTCGGCGAAGGACCGCACGCGTTCTTCCTGAAGGTCTTGGATGCACGCATCGAATTCTATCCCGAAGCCGATGGCACCGTGAAACGCATGAAGCTTTTCCAAGGCGGTGAGATGGAGGGGGTGCGGATCGATCAGTGAGGCGGTGGTACGGGAGCGGGCTGCACCTTTTGCATAGGGGAAGCGAGTCTGCGTGACCACCGTGCGGCTGACGTACAAAAACACAGGCCCATCGAAGTCTGTGGTTACGCTCAGCAAGCACGGCGTACGGGTAGCCACAGGCTACGGTGTTCTTGTTCTCGGTGAGCTTAGCCACAGGCTACGCTTAGATACCGACCGGGTCCATAGTATTGCCCACCACATGGAACCCATCCCCTACTTCTTCGAGTCGATCGACCGTAACGCGATCCTCGTGCGCCCGGAGCAACCCTTCTTCGACTGGGTGAATACCACCTTTGAAGACATGGACCCGATCAATGAAAAGGACGAGTGCAATATCTACCTCGTTCATGAGAAGGCCAAC
>JAEYWT010000134.1 GCA_023428865.1 Bacteroidota bacterium
GGCTTCCGCTGATGCCAACGCCGCCGCTCCTGCCGCCGAGACCGCCGCCACGGATGCCGCCGCACCGAAAGCCGGTTGCTGCGCTGGCAAGGCTTCCGCATCGGCCGCAAGCTGCCACGGTGCCAAGGCCCACGCGCACGACCATGCCCACGCCGACCTGAAGGAGCATGCCTGCTCCGAAGCCTGCAAGGATGGCGCGCACGCTTATGCCTGCGGCGAGAAAGGCCACGCCTGCTCGGAGACGTGCCACGCGCACAAGCTCTGAGGCCGGACACTACTGACCGGAAGCCCTTCCGCCGGATGGCGGAGGGGCTTCTTTCTTTCCGGCCGGACCGAGGCGTTCCCTACCTTTCGCCCATGCACATCACCAAGAACTCCGTGGTCTCCTTCCACTACACGTTGAATGATGCCGACGGTAAGCTGCTGGACACCAGCGCCGGTCGCGATGCCTTCGCCTACATTCAAGGGCACCAGATGATCGTACCCGGTTTGGAACGACAACTCGAAGGACGCCAGGCCGGAGACAAAGTGATGGCCGTGGTTCCGGCTGCAGAAGGCTATGGAGAGCTGGATCCTTCCTTGGTCCACAAGGTACCTATGGATCGTTTTGGTGGACAGAACGTGGAACCAGGCATGCAATTCCAAGCGGGTACCTCCGAACAAGGCGATATGGGAGTGTTCACCGTTATCAGTGTTGACGATGGAATTGTCGCATTGAACGGGAACCACCCGCTGGCTGGTGTCACACTGCACTTCAACGTGGAGATCACCGAGGTGCGGCAGGCAACTGAGGAGGAGCTTTCCCACGGCCATGTTCATGGGCCGGGTGGACATCACCATTGATCGCTTCTTCGGTTGAAGGAGTGATTCGTCTTCGGCCGCTTCAAGTTCTCAGATAGACGATGCTCTTCCCCTCGTTCGCATTCCTCGTCTTTCTGCCCATTGCCTTTCTGCTCTATTGGTACGGTTTCCAACGGAGCCTCCGCCTGCAGAACGCTTTTGTCCTCTTGGCCAGCTATGTCTTCTATGGCTGGTGGGATTGGCGCTTTCTAGGTTTGCTCTTCGCTAGTTCCTTCGGGGACTATCTCTTCGCGCTTGGCATTGATCGCTCGAACGACCAGCGCAAGAAGAAGCTCCTGCTCATCATCAGCCTGGTGGCGAACCTCGGGGTGTTGGCCACCTTCAAGTACTTCAACTTCTTCCGCGATGGACTTGAGGACCTTCTCTCCGCGATAGGTCTTCAACCGGATCTTCCGACACTGCACCTGATCCTACCGGTAGGCATCAGTTTCTATACCTTCCAATCCCTCAGTTACACCATTGATGTGTACCGCGGACAACTGAAGGCAACCCGTGGTGTGATCGAGTTCCTGGCCTTTGTAAGCTTCTTCCCACAGTTGGTCGCAGGGCCTATCGAACGGGCAACCAATTTGCTCCCGCAGTTCCAGCGTACACGCCGGTTCGATCGTGCCAAAGCCACGGACGGGCTGCGCCAAATGCTCTGGGGCTTCTTCAAAAAACTGGTCATTGCTGATGGCTGTGCCCCCGTGGTGGACGAGATATTCAGCGGCGATCTGGAGACCACCGCTGGAGCCACGCTCTTCTTCGGTGCCTTCTTCTTCGCGTTCCAGATCTACGGCGACTTTAGTGGTTACAGCGATATTGCCATCGGTTGTGCTCGTTTGTTCGGCTTCGAGCTCAGCCGCAACTTCGCTTATCCCTATTTCTCGCGCAGCATTTCGGAATTCTGGCGCCGCTGGCACATTTCACTCAGCACTTGGTTCCGCGATTACGTGTACATGCCACTCGGTGGTTGGCGTACCAAATGGGGACGCCTGCGCAACATCCTGATCACCTTCTCCGTGAGTGGCTTCTGGCATGGTGCCAATTGGACCTTCATCAATTGGGGCTTGCTTCATGGCGTGTATTATCTGCCAGAGGTGCTGGCCGATGGCAAGGCCCGGCGTGATCGAGCCACCTTGCGCGACCTTCCCGCGATCCTAGTGACCTTTCTTCTGGTCGTTCTCGCCTGGATCTTCTTCCGGGCCAACAACATGGGGAAGGCCATCGACCACCTGCGGTTCATGGTGGTCAATGCATTTCAACATCCCGGTATCGCATTAGTTTGGATGTGGCATCCCGTTTCTCGTTTCATCGCCCTGTTGGTGATCGTGGAATGGTTCGCGCGGGACAGGGACCATCCGTTGGAGCGCTTACCGACCAATTCCTATTTACGGTGGGCCATCTACATAGCCCTCGCCCTTGCGATGATCGTGCGCATGGACATGCATACCCATGAGTTCATTTACTTCCAATTCTGAACCGTTGCGGGTGTTGGTACGTGCAATGGGCGCTGGCCTGTTGATCTTGCCCATCTTGGTGGTGGGTTATGTTTTCGGCCCTCATGTGGCCCGCGTGGATTACTTCCGCGCAGTGGCTGATAAACACGCTCGATTGGATTCGCTTCCTTCTCCGAAGATCATCATCATCGGAGGTAGCAATGCCACGTTCGGGATCGACAGTGAGCGAATGGAGAAAGCTCTGTGCAGGCCGGTGGTGAACATGACCATCGGCGCTGGTCTTGGATTCCAGTTCATGTGCAACGAACTCAATGGTCACATCGGTAAAGGTGACCTCATCATTGCCACCTTGGAGTTCTCGGCCTACACCAAGGCGATCAAGGATAATGAAACCCATATCCTCGTGGCGGATCGAGCGCCAATAGCCTTGACAGCGATACCGTGGTACCGCCGTCCCAGGATACACCTTGGCCTAGCGATAATGCGGTGCCAAGCCGCCTGGAAGTACATGACCGGCGAATGGGAAGGTGAGATATCGGACAAAGTCTATCGGGCCGATGGTTTCAGTGAACAGGGTGATCTGCTCCTACACCTTGGTCTGCCTCAACGAGGTCCGGATAGGCAACAAGAGGTGATCCATGAGCTGCCGGTATTCAACCCGCAGATCCTACCCATTGCGCAGGATCTCGTGGATAGTGCAGCGGCCAATGGTGCTGAGGTGGTCTTCACCTGGTCGGCAGTGGCCAGCTCGAGCCAGCGATACGACTACGCCGAGACGATACGCGATCGGATGACCGAAGCTGGTTTTCCCCTGTTGGGAATTCCCGAGGATTACACCTTTCCGGACACGGCCTTCCACGATACGCACTACCACTTGCGTGAGACCTGCCGTGCGATACGAACAGAAAGGATGATCCGTGATCTGGGCGCAGGCGGGATCATCCAGCGCTGCGATAGCCTTCGGATCAAGCCCTAAGGCTTGCTCTCAGGAACAAGCACGAAGATGTCCTCGTTGTCACGCTTCATCAGGTAGCGTTCTCGGGCGAATTTCTCCAAGAGATCCTTGTCGCTGCTCAACTCCACCAAGTGTTCTTTGGTCCGATCGATCTCCGCCAAATAGAACTCCTTCTGCTCCTCCATACGCGACAGTTGGCGGCTGTTCTTGTAGGTAGTCCACGCATCGTTGCGATCGAAGAAGGCGATCCAGCACAATAGGCCAAGTGCCGCCGCTGTGTAGCGGTTGCGGAGACGTGCTGGAATGCGGTCGATCAACTTCTTCATGGCACGAAATTACCGGGTACGTAAGGGGAAGAGGAGAAAGGACCGGGGGCGTATTCCACGATCCCATGTTGGGTGCTTCAGGTGCCGCGTTTGCCCAGCTCGATCACCTCCAGGTCTTTCACCTTTCCTGCTTCTAGGGTGAAGCGCAGCAGCGTGCGGACCTGGTGCCAGCCATGCCTGCCCGCAGCGCCAGGGTTCATGTAGAGGCAATTCACAGCCGGGTCGAACTGTACCGCGCAGATGTGCGAGTGGCCGCAAATGAACAAGTCGGTAGGGGTGGTGCGCAGTTCCTGCAGGATCGCTGGGGCATACCTCGGGGGCTTTCCAGCGATGTGGGTGATCCACACACGGACCCCTTCAACCGTGAAACGAAGGTGCTCAGGATAGGCCAGTCGCGCAGGCCCGTCATCGATATTGCCGAAAACGGCCCGTAGGGGCTTCCACCGGGCAAGCACTTGCGCCACCGATGGGCCCAGATCCCCGGCGTGCCAGACCTCATCACACCGTTCGAAGTGCTCGAACACCCGTGGGTCCAACCAGCCGTGGGTGTCACTGATGAGGCCAATACGAAGCATGGTACAAAGGAATGCGGATCACGCGTGTGCCCCATGAACCGGGTAACTTTGCGCCCCTTTCGGGTTATGGAGGTCTTACCACGCTTCTTCCTTCAACTCGCCTTCAACGGTACTCCTTACCGGGGATGGCAACGCCAGCCAGCCGCACCCAGTGTGCAGGAAGAGGTTGAACGCGCCTTGCGCACCGCTTTGCATGCACCGGATCTGTTCGTGGTGGGCTGCGGCCGTACCGATACAGGTGTGCATGCTACCGACTATTACTTGCATTTCGATGGGCCATCGGATAAGGTGATCGACGAACGATTGGTCTACAGCCTGAATAGCATGCTGCCGGATAGTATCGCCGTGAAGCGGGTGATCCCCGTTAGTGATGATGCGCATGCCCGCTTCAGTGCAACCGAGCGCGGCTATACATACTTGATCCTTCGCCGGAAGGATGCCTTCATGGCCGATCGGGCACACGTGCTTCACCCTGCATTGGACGTTAAGGCCATGAACGAGGCCTGTAAGCACCTCATCGGCAAGCAGGACTTCACCAGCTTCTGCAAGGCTGGCAGCGATGCCAAGACCATGCTGTGCGACGTAAGACTGGCCCAGTGGGAGGAGACCACCGATGGCTACCGATTCCGCATACGGGCCGACCGTTTCCTGCGCAACATGGTGCGCGCTATCGTAGGAACGTGCATCCGCATCGGCAAAGGCCAGGCACCACCGCAGAGCATGCGGTCGGTGATCGATGCGAAGGATCGTAGCGCAGCAGGGAAGAGCGCTTCGGCTCGTGGGCTTTATCTGGAACACATCGTTTACCCCTTCATCCCCAACGGGCAGGCATGAGTACGGCAACCGCAGCAGTGCCGCCCACCAAGAAAGTGGAACCGGCGAAGGGCGTTCAGGGCAAGGCCTTCGATCGTAAGCTGTTCCGTCGCGTCTTTGCGTTCACTAGGCCCTATCGTGGCATCTTTTGGTGGGCGGTCGCGCTCACCTTCGTGCTTAGCATCGTAGGAGTTATCAGGCCCATCATGCTTGGTTGGCTAGTGGATGTGGCCGCGAACTCCTACGAGCGCCTCTTCGTGATCACCGAAACGTCCAACTGGAATGCACGAAGCATAGCCTGGGCGGCTACGGTGACACGCTCCCTTTTCGTTGCAGGAACAGGCACCTTGGTACTGGTGATCACCATCACCGTGATCGTCCTCTTGGTCCTGGAGACCGTGGTGCAATACTTCCAAGCGTATTGGACAGCATGGCTAGGGCAAGCGGTGACCTTCGACCTGCGCCAGAAGCTCTACGCAAAGGTGCTCAGCTTCAAACTGCGCTACTTCGATCGTACACCCATCGGTACGCTCGTTACCCGCGTGATCAGTGATATCGAGACCATCGACGATATCTTCTCGCAGGGCCTGCTCATGATCATGGGCGACATCCTTAAACTGCTTGTGGTGGTGGTGGTGATGTTCGTGTACAACTGGAAGCTCGCTCTTCTGAGCATGGTGCCCATTCCCTTGTTACTGTGGAGCACCAACATCTTCAAGAACAGCATACAGAAGAGTTTCCAGGATGTGCGCACCCAAGTGGCCCGCCTCAATGCGTTTGTACAGGAACACATCCAGGGCATGGCCATCGTGCAACTCTTTGGGCGCGAGGATCAGGAATATCGCAAGTTCCAAGCCATCAACCGCGAGCACCGCAAAGCCCACATACGAGGGGTTCTGGCCTACAGCATCTTCTTCCCCGTGGTGGAGATCCTCAGCGCCATTTCGCTGGCCTTCTTAGTTTGGTGGGGTGTGCGCGATGTGTTGGCCGGGCAAGCAACCTTGGGCGACATCTTCGCCTATATCATGTTCATCAACCTGCTCTTTCGGCCGATCCGTCAGCTCGCCGATCGGTTCAATGTGTTGCAGATGGGTATGGTGGGAAGTGAACGGGTGTTCCAAGTGCTCGATACCGAAGCTGCTCCAACAGACCAGGGTAAGCGTGGGTCTTCTGAACTGAAAGGCGAGATCCGCTTCGACCGAGTTTGGTTCGCTTATGATGATGAGAACTTCGTGCTGAAGGACATCTCTTTCCAAGTGAAAGCTGGTGAAATGGTAGCGCTCGTAGGTGCCACGGGATCTGGGAAGAGCAGTACCATCAATATCCTTAGCCGGGCCTACGAATTCCAGAAAGGAAGTGTGCTCTTGGATGGGGAGGACATTCACGAATACGCGCTGTCGGGCCTGCGGAAGAACATTTCCGTGGTCCTGCAGGATGTATTCCTCTTCAGTGATACGGTCCACAACAACATCACCCTGGGAGATCCCTCCATCACGCGCGCTGCCGTGATCGAAGCTGCGAAGACCGTTGGTGCGCACGAATTCATCCAGCGCTTACCGCAAGGCTATGACACCGAAGTAAGGGAACGCGGAAGCATCCTGAGCCTAGGCCAGCGACAGCTCATCGCCTTCATACGCGCGGCAGTTAACCAACCGAAAGTGCTTATCCTGGATGAAGCCACCAGCAGTGTGGACAGCACCAGTGAACAGCTGATCCAGCAGGCCACGGAGAACATTACCAAGGGCCGCACCAGCATCGTTATCGCCCACCGGCTCAGCACCATCCAGAAGGCCGACCGGATCATCGTGCTGGACAATGGAAGCATTGTGGAGCAGGGCTCACATCAGGAGCTGCTGGCCTTGAACGGGCCGTACCGCAGGCTTTATGAGCTGCAGTTCAGGTAAGTTAATATATTGATGATCAGTCTTTTGTGTCTTTTTAGGCGCTCGCGTCCATTAATTTCCTCCGGTACGGTTCACCCAGGTCGAATAGCGGAGCAACCGAACGGATCAGCCCTGCGTCAACTTTTTACCC